>JBKDZW010000062.1:0-28086 GCA_047971685.1 Rhodoblastus sp. | reverse complement strand
GACAGAACGATGAAATAGGAGATCGCCCGTTCTTCCTGATGGCAGATCATTTCGCCGCGCGGCGCGACGATGACGGCGCTCCCGCCGATCAGCGATTGCGCGGCCTCCGGCGCAAGCCGCCCGAACAGGGCGGACTGCCCGATGACCTTCCAATCGTCCTGCGTCAAAGCGCCAGCCATGAAGTCCATTACTCCATGTAACACAGGGGCGCGGAAAACAGGCCGGCCAAACCCTGCTATTCCGCGGCTTTTCTGAAGTCGGGGAAGGCGCAGCGCGCGTCGGCTGCTTCGGTCTTGCCATCCACCTTCGGCGCGGCGAACGGCAGGTCGAGCGTCTTCCACACATCGACCAGCGCCTCGACCAGATCCGCAATCAGCGCGTCCGAATGCAGCGGCGTCGGCGTGATCCGCAGACGCTCCGCGCCACGCGGCACGGTCGGATAATTGATCGGCTGGATGTAGATGCCGTGGCGCTCCATCAGGAGATCGCTCGCAGCCTTGCACTTCTCCGCATCCCGCACCATCACGGGCACTATATGCGAGGGGTTTTCCAGAACCGGCAGGCCCGCCGCCTCCAGCGCATGCTTGGTGAGCCAGGCCTGGCGCTGGTGCTTCTCTCGCAGATCGCCGCGGCCTTTGAGCACACGCACCGCAGCGCAGGCCGCAGCCGCCACCGCCGGCGGCAGCGCCGTCGTGAAAATGAACGACGGCGCATAAGAACGCACCGCGTCGATGACCGCCGCATCGCCCGCAATATAGCCGCCCAGCGTGCCAAATCCCTTGGCCAGCGTGCCCTCGATCACGTCGATGCGCGCCATCTGGCCGTCGCGCTCGCTGACGCCCGCCCCGCGCGGTCCGTACATGCCGACAGCATGAACTTCGTCGATATAGGTCATCGCATTGTATTTTTCGGCGAGATCGGCGATCGCCCCGACCGGCGCCATGTCGCCGTCCATCGAATACAGGCTCTCGAACAGGATCAGCTTGGGGCGCTCGTAAGGCTGCGCCGCCAGAAGCTCCTCGAGATGGGCGACATCGTTATGGCGCCAGATCTTGCGCTCCGCGCTCGAACGCTTCACGCCCTCGATCATCGAATTGTGATTGAGCGCGTCCGACAGGATCACGCAATCGGGCATCAGATCGGCGATCGTCGAAATCCCCGCAAGATTGGAAATCCAGCCAGACGTGAAGACAAGCGCGGCCTCCTTGCCGTGCAGATCGGCAAGCTCGGCCTCAAGCGCCACCAGAGGCGCGTTCGTCCCCGAAATATTGCGCGTGCCGCCTGCCCCCGCGCCAAGCCTGCCCGCCGTCGACTGCAAGGCCTCCACCACTTCGGGGTGGCGGCCCATGCCAAGATAATCGTTGGAGCACCAGATGGTCACATCGCGCTGGCCGCCCGCCTCGTCGCGCCAGATCGCCCGCGGACGGTCGCTCACATCGCGTTCCAGATTGGCGAAAACCCGATAGCGCCGCTCGTTGCGCAATTGGCCGATCGCTGCTTCAAAATAGCGCCCGTAACGCATCGTGCCTTCCTTGCTCGATGGCCGACGGCCCGGCGTTTCCGCTCTGGCGGTCAGTCTTATGGTCACACCCATACAGGATGGTCACATTCATATAAGATCGCGAAAGCGAATGCGAGCGTTCAAACGCCGCACCCCTTATCGCCGGTTCCCGAACGGGAAAGCCTGCGGCCATTTTCACCAGCCGCAGGCTTTTGACTTTGCGCCAGATCATAATTTTGCGGCGCTGGATCATGACTTTGCGTCAAAATCGCTTTCGCGCGATCCGGACGCGCTTATTTGTAAATATGCGGCCCGGCGCCGGGATAGCGGCGCAGCACGGTTTCGACATCGTAGATGACGGGCTGGGAGACATAGCCGGCGTCGCCCTGCCAGAGCGGCGGCGGGCCATTGAAATTATACATGACCGAAGGGCGCGGACGCCCGCCGCCCTCGGAAACGGCGACCGCGCGCGCAGACCCTCCGCCCTCGCCCGAGCCGTAACCCGGCCAGCCGTAAAGACCGCTATCTGCGCCGGTCTGGCGGCCGCCGCGATGGCGGCCGTCGCGCCGGAACTGGTTTTGCGGCGGGCCGTAAACCGGGCGATTCGGCGGGCCGTAGGTCGGGCGCGTCTGCAAATGAACGACGCGGGCGCCAGGGGCCGCCGGCATGATGCCTGCGGCTGCGGCAGGACGAACGACGATGGGAACCATGCGCCCATGACCGCCGCCCGCCAGGGCCGGACCGGCGCAAAGCAGCAAAGGCGTAGCCAGAGGGAGAACCAGGCCAAGGGCCAACCGGGCTGGTGAAAGCATGACGCGATACTCCAGAAACTCGAACGGCGCCATTGCCGCCCGTTTATCCGGCCTCCTCGCATCCTCCAGTCCGAAAATCCGACGCTTTTTTCGACTATAGGCTTGTCGTCGACAGCCATTTCTAGCCAACAGCGACAATAAAGGTTAGCACAGGCCTGCCCATTCGATCCAGCGCCCTTTTATCGGAAGGAGCATAATTTTGAAGAGTTTATTAACCATGCTCGCCACGCGGATCATCAAGCGCGGCAATTTCGAGATCGAATTTGCCGATGGCGCCAGACGCCGGTTCGGCGACGCTTCCGGCGCGCCGGTTGCGGCCAGGTTCACCGACAAGCGCGGCCCGTTTGAACTCGTGCGCAATCCCGAACTGATGCTCGGCGAATTGTTCATGGACGGTCGCCTGCAGATGATGCAGGGGTCGATACTCGACTTTCTGCACATCATCATGAGCAACGCCGTGCGCCGCGCGCCGCCCCTGCCGTTGCGCGCGATCTGGACGGCGCGCCATGCGGCCTCGAAACTGGTGCGCAACGAGCGTTCGCGCGCGCGCCGGAACGTCGCCCATCATTACGACCTCGACGCCAAACTCTACGATCTCTTTCTCGACGTCGACCGGCAATATTCCTGCGCCTATTTCGAGCGCCCCGATATGAGCCTCGACGAGGCCCAGCTTGCCAAGAAACGGCATATCGCCGCCAAGCTGCTGATCGAACCGGGACACAGGACGCTCGACATCGGCTCGGGCTGGGGCGGCATGGCGTTTTATCTTGCGCGCCATTGCGGCGCCGACGTCACGGGCGTCACCCTCTCGACGGAACAGCTTTCCATGGCGCAGACGCGCGCGCAAACCGAGGGACTGGAGCAGAGCGTGCGCTTCCATCTCCAGGATTATCGCGACGTGAAAGGGCCGTTCGACCGCATTGTTTCCGTCGGCATGTTCGAGCATGTGGGGGCTGCCCATTACGACGCCTTCTTCGCCAAGATCGCCGGACAATTGAACGAGGACGGCCTCGCGCTCGTGCACACGATCGGCAGGCCCGACGGCCCCGGCGCGACCAATGCTTGGATCACCAAGTATATTTTCCCCGGCGGGCACATTCCCTCGCTGTCGCAGATCGTCGCCTCGGCCGAGAAGGCGGGCCTGTTCATCACCGATGTCGAAATATTGCGCCTGCATTACGCCGAGACGCTGAAAGTCTGGCGCGAACGCTTTCTGGCGCGAAGGGACGAAGCGCTTGCGCTCTACGACGAACGCTTCTGCCGCAAGTGGGAATTCTATCTGTCGCTGACGGAACTGGCGTTTCGCGTGGAAGGCGAATGCGTCTTTCAGATCCAGTTCGCCCGCCGGCACGACCGCATTCCCGTCACGCGAGACTACATGTTCGAGCGCGAAGCTCTCTTACGCGAAAAAGACCGCGACGATCTCGCGCCGCAATTGCGGACGGCGGCGCAATAGGCCGCCGTCCGTTCCATACTACTGGTTCTGTCCGCTCAGCAGATTGGTGATGCGGCGCACGACCACGCGGCGGTTGCGGCGTTCGGGCTCCTGCGTCGCCACACGCAGATATTGCTCGCCATAGCCTTGCACCGTCAGATTTTCAGGCGGCACGGCGAATTCCCGCGTCAGGATTTCAGCGACCGCCTGCGCGCGGCGGTCCGACAGCGAGAGATTGTCGACGGGCGTCCCCACCGCGTCGGTATGGCCTTCCACGAGGAAGACCTCGTTGGGATTGCCCTGAATGGCCTTGTTGAGCGCCTGCGCAAGCATGGCGAGCTTGCGCGCCTGATCGGGCGCGAGCGTCCAAGAGCCGGTGTCGAAATTGACGGTGTCGAGATCGACGCTGCGCGTATAGGCGCGCACATCCGGGCTCGAGCGGATTTCGTCCAGCGTGAAGCGGCGCGGGATCGGCGCGACCGGCGGCGCGGTCAGCGTGTCGTACAGGAGGCGCTCGTCGGCTTCGGCGGCGTCGACAATGTAGCGTTCGCGCGCAATGCGCAGCGCCGGCGGCGGCAGGACCACGATTTCGTCGGCATAGGCGCGCGGGCCGCCGCGATAGCTGTTGTCGATGATGACGACCTCCGAGCCGTCGCGGCCGCGACGATAGCGGCGGATCAGATTGCCGTCGGCGTCCGTGACGGTGAATATCTCATCGCCGTCGCGTCCCTTGTAGATCGACACGAAATGATCGCCGCGCCGCTCGCTGCGCAGATCGCCGCCGAGCGCGCGAAAACGTTCGTTCTCGTCATGACGCAGGAAATAGCGGTCGCCGTCGCGCACGATGGTGCGGCCGGGCTCCTGATAAACGTACGCATCCTTGTCGCGATATTCGCGGCGCGCGCTTTTGACCGCATCGATGCTGGCCGGCCCCTCGCCCGGCCGCGCCAGCAGGAAGCCGCCAACCAGGCCGGCCGCCGCGCCAAGCGCCGCAGCGCCGGCCGGGCCAATGCGCCCCGATCCCTGGCGCCCCGATCCCTGGCGCCCCGATCCCTGGCGTTGCGACCCCGGCGGCGGACGGTCGGGCACACGCGGCGGCGCGGCGGCAGGGGCTGCGTTCGGCGCAGGCGCAGGGGCTGCGCTCGGCGCAGAAGGAGACCGCATGCCGTCGGTCGCAGGCGGGCGCGCCGGCGCAATTTGCGGTGTGGGCGCGGATGTGGGCGCGGGCGCGGGCCTTGCGCCGGCGGGGCCGCGATCGGGCCGGCGCTCTTGTGGACGCTCTTGCCCGCCTTCTTGCGGGCGCTCTTGCCCGCGCTCCTGTCTTCTGTCCGGCCTGTCGCCGGATGGCCTTTGTCCACGCTCGCTATCGCTGCGGGGCGGCGCGCGCTGGCTGTCGTCGGGCTGGCGTTGCGGACGCATGCGCGGCTGAGAGGCGTCCGCCTCAGGCGGACGCTGGCGCGGCTGAGAGGCGTCCGGTTCAGACGAACGCTGGCGCGGCGGCGTTGCTGCGCCATCCGCTGCGGGTTGGGCTGCGCGCGGCGGCGCGGCGCGCATGGGTTGCTCGCCGGCCTGCGGCGGGCGCACGTTCGGCAGCGCGGGCTTGGGCAGCGCGGGTTTGGGCAGCGCGGGTTTGGGCAGGCCAAGCGGCGTCTCGCCGCCAGGCTCGGCTTTTGGCGCGGCTTGCGCGACACGCAGGGCGGGCGCGGCCCAATCTCCGGCCCGGCTCCCGCCGGTCTGGCCGTCGCGCGCCAG
The DNA here is from genome assembly GCA_047971685.1 of Rhodoblastus sp. Taxonomy (GTDB): domain Bacteria; phylum Pseudomonadota; class Alphaproteobacteria; order Rhizobiales; family Beijerinckiaceae; genus JAJXWB01. The sequence goes on along the minus strand of JBKDZW010000062.1, from coordinate 22,586 downwards.
CGAATCGCCCATCTGTACGACAAGCAACGCCGGCGCCATGACGCCGGCCAGCAGCGCCCGTCCCATCCTGCCCGTTTTCATCGCGCCCATTTCGACCCCCTATCGTCATTCCAGCTTGACCGATCCGGCTAACCACATTTGCAACCGAAGCGGAAGCATTGCGGCGAAGCTGGACCGCGCGGGGTCGATTTTGGGGCGCAGTCAAGGTTTTGTTGGGCGCGCCCGCCACACGGATGAATGGCCGGTGAATGGGCGCGCGCCTCGCCTTCAGACTTCCTGCATCACTTTCACATCGGGGCGACCGTCCATGAAGGCGCCCATTTTCTTGCCGAGTTCGCGGAAATGCGCGGAGGCGCGATGGGCGTCGACCGCAGACTGATCGACATAGCGCTCCATGAACACGTAAGTGTCCGGCTCGCTCGCCTTGGAGAGCTGATAGAGCTTGCAGCCCGGTTCGTCCGCATTGACCTTGGCGGCGAGTTCGCGGGCGACGGCCTCGAATTCGGCGCCCTGCCCGGGCTTGGTCTTGATAAAGGCGACAACGGCGATCATGTGCATTCCTCCAGAATTTGCGGCGGCGCGCGAACACGCGCCCTTGCCTGCATGAGACATGTGACGACAAACTGCGCTATGGATCAGGAAAGGCAAGTGGAATTCGCGGATGACGGGGATGCGTCTGGCGCGAACCGGGAGCGGCGGCAGGCCGAAATCGTGCGTCTGGAAGGGCGCATGGAGGAATTGCGCGACCGCATCGAATTCTGCCGCAAGGCGATTGCGGCCTCGCGCATCGTGCTCGGCATCGCCGCTGCGTTGCTGGTTCTGGCGCTTCTCGGCCTCGTGCGCTCCACGCCGGCGCTCCTGCTGGCTATCGCCGGAATCATGGGCGGCCTTATCGGCATGGGCTCCAACCGCACCACCGCACAGCAGGCGCGCGCCGCGCTTGCCGCCTGTCGCGCGGAACGCGATGCGCTGATCGACGGCCTGGCGCCGAAGGCGCTTGTGTGATTTGCGCCGAAGGCGCTTGTGTGATTTGCGCCGAAGGCGGTTGTGTGGCAGCGCGCGGAATGCGGGCGACAATGGTTCGCTCGATAAACCCCGCGCAATAAATCCCGTTCAATAAATCCCGTTCAATCCGCGTATTCGCTGCGCAACTGCCGCTTCAGCAGTTTGCCCGCCGTGTTGCGCGGCAGATGCTCCACATAGATCACCTTCTTCGGCACCTTGAAGGGCGCCAGAATTTCGCGGGCGTGGCCGATCAGGCCGGCTTCGTCCTCCTTGTGGCCCGGCTTCAACACCACGATGGCCGTCACCGCCTCGATCCATTTGGGGTCGGGCAGGCCGACGACTGCGACTTCCGACACGGAGGGGTGCTTGAACAGCGCTTCCTCGACCTCACGCCCGGCCACGACCACGCCGCCCGATTTGATGATGTCCTTCACGCGGTCGACGACAAAGAGATAGCCTTCCTCGTCGAAATAGCCGACATCGCCGGAATGGAACCAGCCGCCGGCGAAGGCTTCCGCCGTCTCCTCGGGCTTGTTGTAATATTCGTCGAGCAATTGCGGCGAGCGATGCACGATCTCGCCATGCACGCCGGGGGCGCAATCGTTCATGTTCTCGTCGACGACGCGCGTCTGCACGGTCAGAATCGCGCGCCCCGCAGAGGCCGGACGCTCGTCGTGATCTTCGGGCTTGAGAATGGTGGCGAGCGGGGCGATCTCGGTCTGACCGTAGCAATTGTAGAAGCGCACGCCGGGCAGTTTCTGCCGCAATTCCTGCAAGACAGGCACGGGCATGATGGAGGCGCCGTAATAGATGTTGCGCAACGTCTTGAGATCGCGCTTGTCGAAATCGGGATGGCGCAGCAGGCTGATCCAGACCGTGGGCGGCGCGAAGAAGGACGTGACTTTCAGGCGTTCGATCAGTTCGAGCACGACATCGGGCGCAGGCGATTCGATGAGATGGGTGACCGCGCCCACCATCATCTGGGGCATGGTGAAAGCGTGCATCTGCGCGGTGTGATAAAGCGGCAGGGCCGCCAGCGCGATATCGTTGACGGAAAATTCCATCTCAATCGCGCAGGCCAGATATTCGGAGACATAGGCGCGATGCGACATGACCGCCGCTTTCGGCGCAGCCGTCGTGCCCGACGTGTAGCAGAATTGCGCGGCGTCCGCGTCGGCGCAGTCGGATTCGTCGATACGCGGGGCGTCCTTGTCGAGCGCGGTCGAGAGAATGTCGCCATCTGCGCCGCGCACCAGCCCGTAATGCGCTACCTTGGCCGTCTTTTTCACGGCGTCGACGTTGGCTGCGAGATCGGGATCGTGAAAAAGAGCGCGCGCGCCGGATTGATCGAGGATGTAGCCGAGTTCGCCTGGCGTGAGCGCATAATTGATCGGCACATGCACGAGGCCGATGCGGGCGCAGCCGAGCCAGAGCATCAGATAGGCGTCGGAGTTTTTCGCGTAGGCTGCGACGCGCTCGCCCTTCTTGAGACCGAGGCCCGCCAGACGATGGGCGATCCGGCCGGCGGCGGCGTCGATTTCGGCGAACGACCATGTGCGGCCGGCAAAGGTCAGCGCCGTGCGCCCGCGATATTTCATCGCCGAGCGGCGCAGGCCGTCCGGTATGGTGCTGCTGTGCAGGGCCGAGGCTTTGGCGGCGGCAGACGACATGATTTTCTCCCGGATCTATTCTTAGAGCGCGTCACATTTTCACGAAAATCGCGTGACGCGCTCCATTTTATGATTTCACGCATATCCTGATCGCAAAAGTCTGCAACTTTTGCGGGATATGCTGGCCCGCTTTCGAGCGTCTTGTCCGGATTTTTAACCTGCCCGCCGCGCAAGGCAAAGGGGCGCGTTTCAAGCCCGTCAGCAAGCTGCGGCGGCTCTTTCCTGCCTGCGGCGGCTTCACCCCGCGCCAACAGGGCGTCCCGCCTTTCCGCCGATCCCGCTCAGCGATAGAGGCCCGGCATGGCGGCCGTGGGATAGCGGTCGCCGGAAGCCGCGCCCGGCGGGATCGCCGCCGACAATTCCGCGATTTCCTCCGGCGACAGGGCCAGATCGAGCGCGCCGAGATTTTCGTCGAGACGCTCGATCCTGCGCGTGCCGGGAATAGCGACGACGTCTTCGCCCTGCGCCAGAAGCCAGGCACGCGCGATCTGGCCTGGCGTGCAGCCCTTTGCGGCGGCAAGCGCCTCGATGCGCGCGACCAGGACGCGATTGGCCGTAAAATGCGCGCCCTGAAAGCGCGGATGGGCGGCGCGACGCCCGTCGATGTCGGCGGGCGTGCGTAAAACGCCGGTCAGAAAGCCGCGCCCGAGCGGCGAATAGGCGACAAAGCCGATGCCAAGGCCGCGCGTCGTCTTGCGCGTCTCTTCGGCCTCCTGCCGATAGAGCAGAGAATATTCGGTCTCGACCGCCGTCACCGGATGGATTTTGTGCGCCCGGGCAATCGTGTCGGGGTGGGCCTCGGAGAGACCGAGATAGCGCACCTTGCCCTGCTCGACCAAGCGCGCCATTGCGCCGATCGTTTCCTCGACCGGCGTCTGCGGATCGACGCGATGCTGGTAATAAAGATCAATGGTCTCGACGCCGAGGCGCTTGAGACTCGCCTCGCAGGCCGCCTGCACATAGGCGGGACGGCCATCGACCTTGTTGAGGCCGCCCTCGCCTTTCACCTGTCCGAATTTGGTGGCGAGCGTGACCTTGCCGCGAAAACCCTTGCCGCCGCTCCTGATCGCGCGTCCCACGACTTCTTCGTTATGTCCCCAGCCGTACATGTCGGCGGTGTCGAGATGATCGACGCCGCGCTCGACGGCCGCATGGATCAGCGCTTCCGATTGCGCATCGTCAGCCGGGCCATAGACGCCCGACAAAGACATGCAGCCGAGTCCTATCGGCGTCACGCTCAGATCGCTTGCGCCCAGTCGCACCTTGAGATTGTCTGGAACCCTTCGCATTTTCGTCCGCCAGTCCGCCTGCGCCGCACACGAGTCCTCAATATCCCGCGCCACGCGCGATCGTATCGTGCAAAGCCTCGAATGCGCGCAAACGAAAATCAAGTGCGCAAGTGGAAATCAAATGCGCAAGCCATTTGCGCAGAAAGGCTCGCAAATGACCATCGCCGCCATGCTCGACGCCGCCGCCATGCTCGACACGTTCTGCCGTGCGGTCGAACGGCGCGAGGGCCGGAAGCTCGCCGCGCTCTTTACCGAAGACGGCGTCTATCACGATGTCTTCTACGGCGCCTTTGCAGGACGCCCCGCCATCGCCAAACTGGTCGACGACAATTTTTATCGCACCGCGCGCGACTTTCGCTGGGACATGCACGATCCCGTCAGCGATGGAAAAACCCTTTATGCGCGCTACAGTTTTTCCTACGTCTCGACCCTGCCGGAGGCGGCAGGCAAAAGGGTCGGCTTCGCCGGCGTGGCGATCATGTCCCTGCGCGAAAACATGATCGCTTCCTATCGCGAGATCGCCAATGTCGGACCGGCGCTGGTTGCGCTCAATTTTGCGCCCGCGCGCGTGTGCAAAATTCTCGGCAAGGAAGGCGGCGCGCTGATGCGCGACCCCGACATGGCGCGGCATTTTTCCTGAGCGACGCCTGCTTTACGCAGCCGCCGGGGCGAGCGCGCCGGAGCGCAGCCGGTCGAGATGGGGCGTGATGTCGACGTTTCCTTCGACCAGCGCCCAGATGGGGCTGGTATGGCCTGGCGGCCCGGCATAGACGGCGCCGACGATGCGATTGTCGCGCACGACGATGCGCCACCATTCGCCCGCAAATGGCGGCGAAACGATCACCGTCTCGTCGGCTTCGGCATGAATGCGCCCGAACGAGCGCAATTCGAGCCCTTCCGACTTGAGGCGCATGATCATGCGCGGCTCTACATAGCGCTCGCCCTCGCCGAGCAATGCAGCGACCGCGGTTTGAGCCTGCGCCACCGCAATCGGCCACAGGCCCTCCTGCGCGCCGGGCAATTCCGCGCAATCGCCGATGGCGTAGATGTTCGGGTCGGTCGTCATCATCAAGGGATTGACGAGAACGCCGCGCCCGACGTCGAGGCCGCATTCGCGCGCCAGCTCGACATTGGCGCGCGCGCCGATGCAGGCCAGGAACACATCGCCTCCCACCGCCTGCCCGTCCTCGAGCACGACATGTTCGAGACGGTCCGCCCCGACATAAGACCTGATTTGCGCGTCAAACCGCAGTTCTATGCCCAGTCTTTCCAGATAACGGCGCAAAAGCGCGGCGCTTTCGGCGTCGATATTGCGTTCCATGAGCGCATTCCCGCGCGCCAGAATGGTGACGGAGAGCCCCATTTTTCTCAGGGACTCGGCGGCTTCCACGCCGAGCACGCCGCCGCCGATCACGACCGCGCTTTTCACGCCGCCTCCGGCGATATGGTCGCGCAGGGCTTCGGCGTCGGCGACATTGCGCTGGACGAAGCAGTTTTCGTGCATGAGAAACGAGGGATCGGGCATCGCCGGCCGCGCGCCGGTCGCCAGCACCAGCCGGTCGTAGTCGAGCGTCCGGCCATCCTGGAGGGCGACGCTCTGCGCGACACGGTCGATCGAGGCCACGCGCGTATCGGGCATGACCTCGATGCGGTTGTCCTCGTACCAGCGCTCAGGCTGCATCAACAGGGACGCGGGCGCGCATTTGCCCTCGACCACCTTGTTGAGCGCCATGCGGTTGTAGAAATTCCAGCTCTCGACCGAGGCGACGACAATCTGCAAGCTTTCGCTCGCCTTGCGCAATTCGTCGGCCACCGTCACGCCGGCTATGCCGTTGCCGACGACGACGACGCGCCGCAGGCCCGCAGCCGCTGCGCGGTCTCGCAGGGCAAGGCGCGCGCCGGCGCGCGCATTCCGGCGCAGCGCGAGATCGATGCGTTCGGCCGAGACCGTTTCGACCGTGCGCGGGGCGCGTTTCGGCAACCCTTTTTCGGATGGCGCGGCGGCGATGTCCTGCGTGATCGAAATGGGGCCAAGAACACGCACGCTGCACGACAGACGCGCGCCTTCGGGCAGGTTGAGGCGGCGCAAGGTCGATTTTTCGTCGTCGGAGGGCGGCGACAGATTTTCCATGCCCGCAAGCACGAGAACGGCGTCGGAGCCGCACAATCCCGATTTGCAATTGGCGGCGACCGCGAGCCCGCCGCCAACAAGAACCTCGAGCAAGGTCTGCGCGTGCCGGGCCTTGAAAACGCCGCCGGACGTCCTGACCTCATGCCCCTCGAAGGCGTTCCTGGTTTTGGCCGCCTGTTTTTCGGCTTCCGCGCGCGCAAGTTCGTAAGCCCTGTCGTTGCGCGTATCGACAATCCAGAGCGAGGCGGCGACAAACAGGCCGAAAAAGCGACTGGCGGCAGTTGCGATCAGCGATGGCGTCAGATCGAAAAGATCGTAGAGCGTCTGGAGAAAGATCGGACCGGCGAACCAGTAGAAGATGACGAGCGCGGCGCCGGCGAAAAACGACGCCGTGCGATAAGGGCTGGTTCCCAGAAAGCTCAGGGCGAATTGATAGACGCCGATGCTTGCAAGCGGACCTGCGACGAGGATCGCCAGATAGAGCGGATAGGAATAGGAAAAGCTTGCGCCCTGCCCGAAATAGGCGGCGACGAAGCCCGGAACCATCGCCCAGAACAGGCGGCGCTGGCCGGCGTAGCGCGGGTCTTCGTCGTAGATGTCGTCGAAGCCCGAAGCCTGCGGGTTAAAATCGTAGCAATTCTTCTGGCAGCCCGTGCAAGGGTTGCAATAGGTCTGCGCGATATTGACCGCAGGCGCATGTCCATAGACGCGCTGGATCGGTCCCAGCGGACAGAACGTGCCGCACCAGCCGCTGCGCGCCTTGTAGACGAAGCCGCCGAGAAAGGCCGCCAGCAGCGACACGAGCAGCAGGGCGCCCGTCGCCCAGCCGATCTTGTTGAAGATGAGCTGGCGTAGCGAAACGACAATCAGAAAAACGCCGACGGCTATGGAAAACGCATGTTTCTGGAGGCCGGGCGGCAGAGCGTATGCGCGCGAAAACCCGAGGCGGCGCGGCGTCTGATTGGCAAGCGCCAACGGGCAAATCTGGCGCCAGAACCCCGGCGCAAGGACAAGGATTGCAGGAACGAGCGGAACGATCAGGCCCCACAGCGCTTCGAGCCCGAGTCCGGGCGCAACGAACAGCGTTCCGGCGACCGCAAGCCAAACGCCAAAGGCTGCAATGCGCAAGCCCTCCCACAGCCAGCCGGGCGCAATCGCGCCGACGGCGGCATAGCTGGGAAAGATCTGTTTGGCGTCGACTTGGCTCATCGTTCGTCAGGCCGATGTCTTGAAGAGCATGGTGGGGGAAGCCGGATGACCGAAGAAATGGCCCTGCGCCTCGATGCAGCCGATATCGCGCGCGGCGGCGCGCTCCTGCGCCGCCTCCACGCCGGTTGCAACCACATCCATGCCGCGCTCGCGCATGGCGGCGACGAAGGCGCGCGCTTCGGGCGCACGCAGGGCGAAACGGTCGATCTTGACGCGCGCGATCATGCCTTCGAGCGGAAGGCCGGACGCGCTGCTCAGATCATGGCCGACATCGAGGGTCAGCGACATGCCGATCGCGCGAAGGGCTGCAAGGCCGGCATGTTCATCCGCGCCGGGCTCGAACGCCTCGGGCGGCAGTTCGATATCGAACAGGCCCGCCACGCCGGGATCGGCGGCAAAGCAGGATTGCGCGGCGGCGAGAAGCGAACCGGCGCGGATTTCGGCGGCGCCCGCGTTAATGGATATGCGCGACGGCGCCACGCCCTGGCGACGCCAGGCGGCGAGATCGAACATCGCCTGCGCGAAAATCCAGCCATCCAGTTGCGCGAGTATGTTTGCGTCCGTCACATCGCCCAGAAACAGCGATGGCGGCGTTGCGCCCTGATTGGGCTTGCGCCAGCGCAGCAGGGCTTCGACGCCCGCGATCTTGCCGCCCGACAAAAGCACCTGCGGCTGGTAATAGAGCGCCAGATCGCCTGCGGCGATGGCTTGCGCCAGATATTCGTCCGCTATGGCGGGACTGCGCGCGCCATCGCCGTGCGCGACCCGCCCGCCCGCCCCGGACGCAGGCAGGTCCGCCTGCGCTGTGCGCAAAAGGGCCTCGACCGTCGCTCCGTCTTCGGGCGCGCAGGCAAAGCGCGCGACGATCCGAAGCGCGAGGCTTTCGCCGGCGATCTCGAACGGTTTTTCGAGCGCCTGCACGATGCGCCGAACCTCGTCTGCAAAGGCCGCGCGATCGCTCGTTATCTGAAGCATGGCGAACGAATTGCCGGCCAGACGCGCCATCCATGAACGCGCATCGAGCAGGCCCGCCATCCGGTCTGCGAAATCGCGCAAGAGACGATCGCCGACAAGCCGGCCGTAGCCGGCGTTCACACGATCGAGATTTGCGATTGTGATCGCCACGAGCGCCAGGCGCCCGCCTTCGCGGCGCGCCTCGATCTCGCGGGCGGGCGCGTCGTTGAGAAAGCCGGCGCGGGTCTGGGCGCCCGTCGCGCGGTCGGTTCTGCGGCGCTCCTCGAGGACGCGCGGCGCGCGCCGGGCGATGGCGCGGGTCGCGCGCGCCAGAAACTCCGGCCCGTCCGCATCGAGCCCCACGATTTCGTCGGCGGCGCATTGCGCAAGAACGCTCCAGCCCGCCGCATCGCGCACTTCGGGAAAGGCGAGCATGGCGATGTCGGCGCATTCGCGGACCGCGCGCAATTCGCGCACGAAACCGCAGGGCGAAACGATGAGGTCGGCCCTGCGCGCGCGCAAAGCGACCGCGCATTCGGCGACGCTTTCGACGAGACGCGCGCTTGCCGACAGCTTGCTCATCCAGTCCTGGACTGGGCCGCCCCGCTCCGATGCGGGCAAAACGATAATGGCGTCGGCCATGGAAATTCCCGATCGATCCGGCGCAAGCCCTCAAAAGACCTTGCATCAGTCGAGCGAGGCCAGAACTTGTAATTCCAGCCTACGCGGAACAGGTTAAGAGTATGCTATGTTTTTCAGCCTGCTGCGCCCGCGCCTGCTGCGCCCGTACGACGCTCTCGCACCAGCTCCAGCCTCAATGAAACGCCTTCTTCCCGGCGCCCACGAGACCGGCGGCAGTCCGGGCGTGCGATCCCGATAGATGGACAAGGACACGGCGAACCCGTTATCGCGTCCGGCGGTCCTGCGACGAGAACGTCCGACAAAAATGCGCCGACTTTTTTAAAATGCGGCTTGCCTGAGGAGAAACCACGCCATAGGCTGACGGATAACTTTGGAATGAAACGCAAATAATGCGGCGTTCCGATAAAACACATGACGGGAGGTCATGCCTTGACGCGATCTTACGACGGCGCTTGCGTAGCCGGCGCTTTCCGGCATTGCGCTCCCGATGCGGCCACGACCGTTTTGCGTCTGGGCGCCTGACGTTTTGCGCGATTATGTTCTGCGCCGCATTCTGGCGCTCATCCCCACGCTGCTGTTCGCCAGCATCATCGTTTTCGCCACTGTGCGGATGATCCCGGGCGACATCGTGGATCTCATGCTGAGCCAAAACGATCTCGCGGCCGACAAGCTGACCCGCGACCAGCTCGTCAAGGCTCTCGGTCTCGACCAGTCGATGTTCACGCAATATGTCCGTTGGGTCTGGGGCGTATTGCATGGCGATCTCGGAAATTCATTGTGGCAATCGACGCCTGTGCGCGAGCTCGTGCTGGAGCGTCTGCCCGTCACATTCGAACTCGGTCTTCTTGCGCTTATCGTGGCGCTGCTCATAGCCCTGCCGGTCGGCGTCTATTCCGCGATCCGTCAGGATACGTTCGGCGACGTTGCGGCGCGCTCTTTCTCCATTCTTCTTCTGGCCAGTCCCAACTTCTGGCTGGGAACAATGGTGATGGTTTTTCCCTCGATCTGGTGGGGATGGTCGCCCGAGGTCGCTTACGTAAAATTCATGGACGATCCGGTCCAGAATCTCAAACAGATCATCATCCCGGCGATCGTTCTCGGCGCGGCCCTGTCGGCGATCACGATGCGCATGATGCGCACGATGATGCTCGAAGTGCTGCGGCAGGATTATATCCGTACGGCCTGGGCGAAAGGCTTGCCCGAGCGTCTGGTCGTCATGCGCCACGCGCTGCGCAATGCGCTCATCCCGGTCATCACCCTGATCGGCCTGCAAGCCCCGCTGCTCATCGGCGGCGCGGTGATTATCGAGCAGATATTCGTCATTCCCGGCATGGGGCTGCTTCTGCTCGAGGCCGTGAGCCAGCGCGATTATCCGATCATAACGGGCGTCTTTCTCGTCGTCGGCCTGACCGTCATGCTGATCAATCTTGTCGTCGACCTGAGCTATGGCTTTCTCGATCCGCGTGTGAGGCGTCAATGAGCGCGACAGTCGAAACAGCGCCCCGCCTTGCCGGCGCTAAAGCGGGCGGCGCATTCGTGAAATTCGTTAAACGTCTTTTCCGCGAAAAGCCGTTCGGCGCCGTCGCCGGCCTGGTGTTCGTTCTGTTTCTCGTATGCGGCATATTCGCCGATATCCTCGCGCCATACGGCTACAACCAGATCAGCCCGCTCAACCGCCTCAAGCCGCCGTCTCTCACCCATCTGTTCGGCACCGACAATCTCGGGCGCGATCTGTTCTCCCGCTGTCTCTACGGCGCGCAATTGTCGGTTATCATCGGCATGTCGGCGGCTTTCTTCGCAACCGTCATTTCCGTAACGATCGGCATGGTGACGGGCTATTTCGGCGGCAAGATCGACATGATCGGCCAAAGGCTCGTCGACGCCTATATGTCGTTCCCCGAACTCATCATTCTGATCGCGGTGGTCTCCGTGGTCGGTCCAGGCATGATCCAGATCATCGCGCTGCTCAGCGTCGTGCTTGGCATCGCCGGCTCGCGCATAATTCGCGCCGCCGTTCTGACCGTGCGGGAGAATATGTATGTGCACGCCGCCCAGTCGATCGGCGCGTCCACATGGCGCATTCTGTGGCGGCACATATTGCCCAATATCATGCCGCCGATCATCGTCTTGTTCACCACGCGCGTCGGCGCGGTCATTCTCATAGAATCCGGCCTGTCGTTTCTCGGCCTCGGCGTTCCGCCGCCGGCGCCCACATGGGGCGGCCTGCTGTCGGGCAGCGGGCGCAGCTACATGTTCCAGGGGCCATGGCTGGCGATTGCGCCCGGTCTGTGCCTGACGGTCGTCGTGTTCGCCACGAACATGTTCGGCGACGCGCTGCGCGATCTGCTCGACCCGAGAATGCGGGGAGCGAAATAACAAGGAAATCGACGAAATAAGAATTCCGAAAAGGCAAGAGGCCGCAAAAGCGGCAGTTCCAGATGGAGGAAGACGATGATGGAAGACGGCAAGCGGTCGAGGATGTTCGGGGCTCTGGCGTTCGCGGGCGCGCTGGCGCTGACGACGGCGGGCGCGCAGGCGGCCGATAAACCGCAATACGGCGGCACGCTCAATATCGCGCTTGTCTATCCAACCATTTCCTCTCTTTCGTGGGATCCGGCCGACTGGCCGTGGAAATTCCAGCAGGACACCGGCCTCGTCTACGAGCAATTGTTCGCCGCCGATCTGTCCAAGGCCAAGCGCAATGGCGGGGCCTATCCTTTCATCGCCGATTCCTGGCTTCCCTCGGACGCCATCCGCGGCGAACTGGCCGAAAGCTGGGAATTGAAAGAGAATCCGACGCGAGCGGAAATCAAGCTGCGCAAGGGCGTGATGTTCCCCGAAAAGCCCGGCGTCATGAAGTCGCGGGAACTCGTGGCCGACGATGTCGTCAACAGTTATTACCGCCTCGACAAGAGCCCGAAAAAGGTTCCGACCTTTTTCGACCATATCGAGAAGGTCGAGGCTAAGGACAGCCATACGGTCGTATTCACCTTCAAGTATTATCATGCCGAATGGGATTATCGGTTCGGCTGGGGATATTATTCGGGCATCATGCCGAAGGAGGTCGTCGACGCCGGCGCCGCCGACTGGAAGAACGTCAACGGATCCGGCCCCTTCAAGCTCACCGATTATGTGCAGGGCAATTCGCTGACATTTTCGAAGAACGACATTTACTGGGACAAGGAGAAGATCGACGGGAAAGAATACAAGCTGCCCTTCGCCGATCAGATCGTCTACCGCACCATCAAGGATGAGGCGACACTGCTGACAGCCGTGCGAACGGCCAAGATCGACGTAGCCGAATCCCTTCGCTGGAGCGCGGTCGCGGAGCTGAAGAAGAACGCGCCGCAGCTACAATGGTCGCGCTGGCTCGACACCGGCGGCACATTCTTGTCCATGCGCGTCGACAAGAAGCCGTTCAACGATGTCCGTGTGCGCCGGGCGCTGAACATGGCCGTCAACAAAAAAGAGATCCTCGACGGTTTCTATAACGGCAATGCCGAAATGCTCGCCTATCCGATGCATCCGGACTACGCCGGTTATTACGAACCGCTGGACAAGATGCCCGACAGCGTGAAAGAGCTTTTCGCCTATAATCCGAAGAAGGCGAAGGAATTGCTGAAAGAAGCCGGCTACCCCAACGGCTTCACTTTCAAGGTTCAGGTCTGTTCGTGCTCGCCGGATCACATGGATCTTCTGCCGCTCATCGCCGCCTATCTCGAGCAGGTCGGCGTCAAGATCGAAATCCAGCCCATGGAATATGCGGCTTTCCTGTCTGCAATGACGACGAAGACGCAGGCGGCTGGATATATGATGCGCAATGGCCATACCAATCCGACGACGACGATCCGCAAGAGCTTCGTCTCCGGCCAGACATGGAACCCGTCCCTGTATTCCGATCCGGCCTTCGACAAGAAGATGGACACGGTCTACAAGGAGCGCGACGAGAACAAGCGCAAGACCATGCTCAAGGAAATGACGCGCGAGATTCTCGACGCCGCTCCCTACATCTGGCTGCCTGTGGCCTATAATTACACCGCATGGTGGCCCTGGGTGAAAAACTACGGCGGCGAGTTGCGCGCGGGCTCCGAGCGCCCGGGACCGATCCATGCGCGGATGTGGATCGACCAGGAACTCAAGACCAAACTCGGTTATTGAGCGCGGTTATGTCGGCCGATCCGGCGGCACAGGCCGAAAACGGCGATGAGCGGCGCGCGGAAGGCGCGCCGCTGCTGAGCGTGCGCAATCTCGTCACGCGCTTCCGCACCGAACATGGATCGGTGAGCGCGGTCGACAATGTTTCGTTCGACGCCGCCGCCGGCGAGACGCTCGCGATCGTCGGCGAGTCGGGGTCGGGGAAAAGCGTGACCGCGCTGTCGATCCTGCGGCTGATTCCCGACCCTCCCGGCAAAATCGAGAGCGGACAGATTCTGTTCGAGGGCCGCGATCTCCTGCAATTGTCGGACGCCGAGATCCGCGACCTGCGCGGAGACCGCATCGGCATGATCTTTCAGGAGCCGATGAGTTCGCTCAATCCCTCGCTGACGGTGGGGATGCAGGTCGGCGAACCGATCAACCAGCATCGCAGGACATCCTGGGCCAAGGCGATCGACATGGCGCGCGACCTTCTGGGCAAGGTGCGCATGTCCGACCCGGCAGCGCGTGTCGGCGCCTATCCGCACCAATTCTCGGGGGGAATGCGCCAACGCGCGATGATCGCCATGGCGCTCGCCTGCGAGCCGCAACTCATCATCGCCGATGAGCCGACGACCGCGCTCGACGTGACCGTGCAGGCGCAGATTCTCGATCTGCTCAAGGATCTCGCGACGACCTCGCGCTGCGCGCTGATCGTCATCACGCACGATCTTGGCGTCGTCGCCCGCTACGCCGACAGGGTCATTGTCATGTATGCAGGTCGGATCGTGGAATCCGCGCCATCGCGCGAACTTTATTCAAATCCACGCCATCCTTATACGCGCGGGCTGATGGCGTCCGTGCCGCATCTCGACGGCGACACCGCCAAACGGCTGGTTCCGATCGAGGGGCAGCCTCCAAATCTGGCGCAATTGCCCGTCGGCTGCGCCTTTGCGCCGCGCTGCCGGGAGGCTCGCGAGGCCTGCCTGCAAGAACGCCCAGGGCTGCGCGAGGTCGGTCTGCGCCATCAAGTCGCCTGCGTTCTGGAAACCTGACATGACCGAAGAGCTTTTACGCGTCGACGATCTGAAGATTCATTTCCCGGTTCATGGCGGCGGGCTGTTCGGCCGGAGGACTGGAACCATTCATGCCGTCGATGGCGTTTCGTTCACGCTCGGGCGCGGGGAGACGCTGGGCCTTGTCGGCGAGAGCGGCTGCGGAAAATCAACGACAGGGCTTGCCGTTCTGCGCATGTACGAACCGACCGCCGGGCGTATCGAGTTCGAGGGGCAGGACATCACACATCACGACAAATCGCGTATGCGTCCCCTGCGCCGGCGCATGCAGATGGTCTATCAGGATCCCTACGGCTCGCTCGATCCGCGCATGACAATCCGCGACATCATCGGCGAGCCGCTCGTCATCCACAAGATCACGAGCAACCGCGGCGAATATGACGACCGCATCGCCGAACTGATGCGCACCGTCGGGCTCCTGCCGGATATGGCGGGGCGTTATCCGCATGAATTTTCAGGCGGCCAGAGACAGCGCGTGGGCATTGCGCGCGCGCTTGCGCTCGAGCCGTCCATGATCGTCTGCGACGAGCCGGTGTCGGCGCTCGACGTCTCCATTCAGGCGCAGGTGGTCAATGTCTTTGTCGAGCTTCAACAACGCCTCGGTCTCGCCTATCTCTTCATCGCGCACGATCTTGCCGTTGTCAGACATGTAAGCGACCGTATCGCGGTCATGTATCTTGGCAAGATCGTGGAGATTGCGACCAGAGACGCGCTCTACCGCGATCCCCGTCATCCCTATACGCAGGCGCTGCTCGAAGCCGTTCCGGTCGCCGATCCCGTTGTGGAGACCACGCGCCGGCGCCATATCATCAGCGGCGAAGTGCCGAGCCCCATGAACCCGCCTGCGGGCTGCCGTTTCCATACCCGATGTCCGCACGCCTTCGACAGATGCCGAACCGAAGTTCCGGAATTGCACGATTGCGGCGGCGGTCAGGCGGTCGCCTGTCATCTCGATCAAGCAGCCCATTGATCCGCCCCGAATTCATCTTCCAGCGGTCTGCGGTTCTTCCGGACAAGTCCGGCGAAGAATTTTGCGCCGATCGAAGCAAGGATCGTTTCCTGCCTGTCCGGCAAGTCGCTTCTTCGCGCGCTCACCGCTCAAACCGGTCCGTTGGCGGCGGCTGATGCAGGCATTCATGCATTTACGCCCTTCATGCCCTCGGCGGTATAGCGTTCGCCGATGAAGCTGCCGGGTGCGTAGGCGCTGTCGAGCCTTGCGATATCGTCGACGGACAGGCGCAGGCTGGCGGCCGCGATATTCTGTTCCAGATGGCTGAGCCGCTTGGCGCCGGGGATCGCGAAGACCCCCTTGGCGAGCACCCAGGCAAGGGCTGCCTGCGATGGCGTCGCCTCGCGCTGGTCGGCAATGGCGCGCAGGGCGCCGAGACGCGCATTGTTGGCCTCCAGCGCCTCGGCATCGAAGCGCGGGGCGTTGCGGCGGAAGTCGTTTTCGGCAAGGCTGTCGCGATCAATCGCGCCAGACAGGAGACCCCGCCCCAGCGGGCTGTAGGCGACAAAAGCGACGCCAAGCTCGCGGCAGACAGGCAGAACTTCCGCCTCCATGTCACGGGTGGCCAGCGAATATTCGCTCTGTACGGCAGCCACGGGATGCACGGCATGGGCGCGACGCAGCGTATCGGCAGAGACTTCGCTGAGACCGATCCGCGCAATCTTGCCCGCCCGCGCCAGTTCGGCCAACGTCTGCATGGTTTCTTCGATGGGCCGCCCGGCCTCGGCGCGGTGAACGTAATAGAGGCCGATCTGTTCGATCCCCAGACGCCGCAACGAGGCATCGCAGGCTTGCCGGATATAGTCCGGGCTGTTGTCGATGCTGCGGGCATATTCGCCCGGCGCCTTGCGGATGCCGAACTTGGTGGCGACGAAGGCGTCCGGGCGGCCCTGTTTCAGAAACCGCGCCAGCAGCTCCTCATTATGGCCGGCGCCATACATATCGGCGGTGTCGAACATCCGCACGCCGAGATCATAGGCGCGGGCCAGCACCCCGAGCGATTGCACTTCGTCGGTTTCGCCATAAAATTCGGACATGCCCATGCAGCCAAGGCCAAGCACAGGCAGGCTCAAACCATTGGCGCCAAGCGGACGTGTGTGGATCATTGTCGGCGCTCCTTTGTTCGGCCGATCCTTTTTCGCAGTCGCACATCCTCATGAAAACTGCATGATTGCGCACGTCATCTGTGCAATATTCATCAGATGAACTGGGATGACCTGCATGTGCTGGCGGCGCTGGACCGCGAAGGCTCGCTGGCGGGCGCGGCGCGGGCCTTGGGCGTCAATCACGCCACGGTGTCGCGCCGGATCGGGGCGCTCGAAAATGCGCTCGGCCAGACGCTCGTGCGCCGACTGGCGCGGTCTACGCCACTGACCGAAAAGGGCAAGGAGATCGCCGCGATCGCCCGCGACATGGAACAGGGCGCGCAGCGGATCGAACGTCTCGCCCATGCCGCGCAGGGCACATTGACCGGACGTGTGCGGCTGACCGCGCCGCCCGTGCTGGTGAGCGAAATCATCATCCCGGCCCTGCGCGAACTGCGCGCCGATCACCCCGAGTTGCAGATCGTGCTGTCGGCCAATTCGCACATCGCCTCGCTCGATGCCGGACAGGCCGATCTGGCGGTGCGGATGGTGGAGCCGCAGGGCAGACAGAACATCGTCCGGCGCATCGGGGGAATCGAATTCGCGCTTTATGCGACGCCGGATATTGCGCAACTTCCGCTGCGGCAATGGCGCTTCATCGCCTTTGACGAAACGCTGGCCCATGTGCCGCAACAACGCTGGCTGGAGGAATTTGCAGACGGACGCCCGCTCGACCTGCTGACGGGGGATTTCCACAGCCAGTTCGCCGCCGCCCGATCCGGCCTTGGCGTCGCCCTGTTGCCATGCGTGATGGCCGAGCCGTGCAGGAAGCTGGTGCGCGTAACTCCCGAACAACCCGAGGCGCGGCCGGTGTGGATGGTCATCCATGCCGATCTGAAGCATGCTCCGGCTGTCCGTGCGGTAGCCGATATGCTCGCGACTGCGTTCGCTCAAGAGCTGTGAACGCAAGCGCGCCGATGCAGGCCTTGTTCGACGCAACGGCAATCCGCCCGTCTCCCGTTCAATCACAAGGGAAAGCGGCAACCAAGATACTTGAGCGCAACGCGGCTCAGACTTGCGGCGACGCCAACGGGCGCCGAGCAACCCGCGCTCCCGATTTTGTTCCGAAGTGGCGGGCCGCGACCGATAGCGATGAGCACTACGTCTACGCTATAGAGCGTTTCCACTTTTCATTGAATCATTGCAACGCTCTAACTATTTGATTTCCCGCAATTCCGGACGCAAAATCGGTATCCACTTTTGCTGGAATTGCTTTAGCTCTCCAAAACGAGACATGAAAATTGGCGTTAAATCATTGAAATAACACCATATTCCGGCCTACCCGCGTCGTCTCAGCTCTCCTGTTGGCCACAACGACGGCGTCCCTACATGAAATAAGGCTTGTCGCCGTCCGTCCCCGGCTTGTTCACGCCGACATTGCCGCGAAGGTGCAGGTCGGGTGAGCGGATGACCTTGACGATCAGGTCGGCCACACTCTTGCGCGAGACGACTGTGCCCTTGAACGGCTCATCACGCCGCGTCAGCTCATAGTCCACTTCATTCTCGTCCGTCAGCCAGGCCGGGCGAACGATGGTATAGTCCAGCCCCGATGCCTCGATTGCATCGGCGGCGCGGCGGAAAGGCTTCAGGTCCTCGCCGATCGTCGCATTGTTCCATTCGCCGAACGCGCCGGGAACCTCGTCGTAGATTCCCAGCGACAGAACGAAGATCAGGCGACTGACGCCTTCGGCCTCCATCGCCGCGATGACGCTGTTTGCCTGCGCATCGAGGTCTTCGCCGGTCAGGTTCGCATAGACGATGTCCTGTCCCTTGACTGCCTGCTTCAGTTTCGCGGCATCGAGCACATCGCCCTGAACCATGGAGGCGTTGACGGACACGCCCGCCAGCCGGGCGGTGTTTCGGGCGAACAGCGTCAACCGCGCATTGTCGTTTCCGGCCAGCATCCCGATGACATGACGTGCGATCTGCCCGCCTGCGCCGAGAATGAGCACATTCCTCATTTTGTTCTCCTGACGGATTGCGCCGAAAGGCTGCGGAAAACCGCAAGCGCACGCGGACTTCCAGCGGCGTTGATCTTGAGATTGAACCGACCCTGCCCATTCGGTGGTGAACGAGCAGGGCCGGTCGCATTTATCAGCGACTGCGACGGCTATTCGGCTGCTTCGCGTTGACGAGCCTCGCCCGGCTCATCCAGATGCTTCCTGAAGAATGGGACAAGCCGTTCGAGCGCCAGACGCACCGGTTCGGGCTTGTCGTAGAGATCATAGTGCGACCAGTCTTCCAGCGAGACGACCTGGCGGTCCTTCGAGGCGGTGGCGCGACCGTAGATTTCCATGCCGTCGCGGAAGGCGCCGAAGGCGCCCACCTTTTGTCCGACCACTACCATGACAGGCTGGGTCAGAAGTGTTTCGGCAAAGGCGAACGCGTCCCAGGCAAGCGTCTTCTGCGCATGTGAGAACAACATCCTCGTCGCGCCGCCTTCCTCCTGGCCGCGCGAGGTCTTGTAATAGTCCGTCGCTTCGAAGACGTCGCGTTCGGTCAGCCCGTTCTTCTCTGCCGCTTCTGGACTGGCGGGCAGGAGTTCATTGACCTGAAGCTCGCCGCCGCGCGCCTCCTTCGTGCGCTGCGCCGCCATCGCGTCGAGCGCGCCGAGAGGATTGTATTCGCTGAACCCCTCGCGGAACAGCCGACCGATATTGACGCCGGTGATGCTGACGACGGCCTTGATGCGCTTTTCGGTCAGCGTGGCGTTGATTGCGTAAGCGCCGCCGCCGCAGACGCCGATCACAGCGATCCGGTCGGCATCGACGTAAGGAAGCGTGACAGCGTAGTCGATTACCCGGCTGACATCCTCGACGCGCTGCGCGGGGTCCTCGATCCAGCGCGGCGACCCGCCGGACTCGCCCTGGAAGCTGGCGTCATAGGCGATGACGACGAAGCCCTCTTCGGCAAGCGCCTTCCCATACACATTTCCGGAGGTCTGTTCCTTGCAGCTTCCGAAAGGATGGACGCTGACGATGGTCGGGTATGTTTTCGCATCATCGAACCCCGGCGGGAACAGGATGTTCGCCGCGATGCGCCAGGCCATGTCGGGATTCTGGATTTTGACGGATTTCATAGAATCGTCTCCCTTGCTTTGGCGGGCTGATCGCCAACGCGACGCTCTTCTTCGAGCGGCTTTGACGCTGGCGCAGCCCGGTATTCAGATTTTCGCCGTTACTCCGCTGCCGCTTTGGCAGCCTTGCCGGCGGTCAGCTTCTGCTGGAAGAACGGCGCGAGGACGGAGACAGCCTCGTCGACATATTTCTGGCCGTCATAGAGTTCCATGTGATTGGCGCCCTCGACGACGTGGAACGCCTTGTCGGTGCTGGCGGCCCGGTCGTAGAGGTCGTCGCTCATCCACTTGCTGCCCGCCTTACTGCCGGCCACGATCTGGATCGGCTGGGTCAGATAGACGTCGGCCATGTGGTAGGCGTCGTAGGTGATGATCTGGTTCAGGCTGCGCAGCGTCGCGGAGCCGGGCGCGGTGGCGCATGCGGCGCGCGGCGTGTGGTAGTATTCCCAGGCCTGACGCAGTTCCTCGTTCGGCGCATCCGCTTCCTTCAACGGCGCGAGCGGCATGGTGGCGTAGTCCGGGCCGCCTGCGTCCGTCGTGCGGGCATTCGAGCCGGCTTCGATCAGCGGCAGGGCGTCGATCGACTTGACGGTATTCTCCCAGCCGTTGCGGAACATCGAGCCGATGTTGACGGCGCTGACCGTGCCGATCGCCTTGATACGGCGGTCCTGGATGGCGGCGTTGGCGGTGTAGCCGGCGCCCGCGCAGATGCCCATCGCGCCGATGCGGTCATTGTCGATGTAAGGCAGCGTGGTCATGTGGTCGATGACCGCGCTGACGTCCTCGGTGCTGATGTAGGGGCTTTCGAGCTGGCGCGGCTCGCCGCCGCTCTCACCCTGATAGGATCGGTCGAACGCAATGGTGACGAAGCCGTTTTCGGCGAGCTTCTTCGCGTAGGTTCCTGCCGTCTGCTCCTTTACCCCGCCGCCCGGATGCGAGATGACGATGGCGGGATAGCTCCTCTTCTCATCGAAGCCCACGGGGAAATTGATGACAGCCGACATCGTAATGGCGGGGTTGTTGCGGTTGGTGAATGTAATCCTGCCCATCTTCAGATTCCTTCTGCCGGGGCTCCCTTGCCCATGCGCTGAATGTAGGCCAGAAGAATTGCGTCGAATAGACTGGTAATTCAGCTTGATCCTATCATTGAGGTGATAAATGCGGCGAGATGAGATCGCCGATCTGGCGGCGTTTGTCGTGGTCGCCGAGGAACGCAGCTTCACAAAGGCCGCTGCTCGCCTCGACATGGCGCAGTCCGCGCTCAGCCAGATCGTGCGGCGCACGGAGGAGCGACTGGGGCTGCGGTTGCTCTCACGCACGACGCGAAGCGTTGCGCCGACGGATGCAGGGGAACGCTTGATCTCGACGCTCGGACCGATGCTGCATGATCTGGATGCGGCGATCGCCTCGCTGGGCGAGCTTCGTGACCGGCCGTCCGGCACGATCCGCCTTACCACGGTGGAGCATGCGGCCAAGACCATCCTCGTGCCGGCGATGAAGCGCCTGCTGCCGGACAATCCGGACATAACGGTGGAGCTGACTATCGACTACGGCCTGGCCGATGTCGTGGCCGACCGTTTCGATGCCGGCGTCCGCCTAGGCGGCGAGATGGCGAAAGACATGATCGCGGTGCGCATCGGGTCTGACATTCCCATGGCGATCATTGGCTCGCCGGACTATTTTCGCACGCATGCCGTTCCGAACTCACCGACGCAACTGATCGACCATCGCGCCATCAATCTGCGGCTGCCGACCTCCCGGACGCTTAATGCGTGGCGACTGATGCGCGGCGGTAAGGAAGCCCGGGTGCGGATCGACGGGCCGCTGGTCTTCAACACCATCGATCTGATCCTTGACGCTGCCCTTGACGGTCATGGCCTCGCTTATCTTCCGCTCGACCAAGTTCAGCAATATCTGAATGAAGGTCTGCTGGTGCGCGTCCTGAGCCGGTTCACGCCCGACCTGCCGGGCTATCACCTCTAGTACCCACACAGGCGGCACGCTTCATCAGCGTTCACTCTCTTGGTGGAAACATTACGAACTCGGGACTGACAAGATGCGTGGCCCGATGGTCCTGCCGCAGAGCGATCTCCTCCGTGACTGCATCACAAAACACCGGACAAAGCCAAGGCGACAAACGCGGGAATCTGCGGTTAGGCACCCTCAAGAAGCTTATCCGGCTGGGCGTGTGAGAACCCCTGCCCGCAGGGCAACCGCCCGAAAGGCGCTATCCATTTGATAATTCAAGAAATAGACGGCCAATTTGTGCGGTAGTCGGCGGGGTGGCGGTCCCGAAGGGATTCGAACCCCTGACCTTCGGTTTAGGAAACCGCTGCTCTATCCTGCTGAGCTACGGGACCGGCGCGCCTGTCATGCCGCAATTCGGCGCAAAAGCAAAGGCGGGCTGCGGAGCAGCTTGCAATTTGCGTCCCTCGTCTGCACAGCGCGCCCTTGACGCGCACAGGCCCGAGCGCCCAATCTTGCCCGATATTTCCGGGAGACAATAAATGAAAGCCGCCGTCCTTACCGAGATCAACAAGCCGCTTGAAATCCTTGACCTAGAACTCGACCCGCCCAAGGCCGGCGAAGCGCGCGTGAAAATGAAGGCGACCGGCGTCTGCATGTCCGACTGGCACATGATGATCGGCGACTGGCCGACCAAGCTGCCGCTGGTGCCGGGGCACGAGGCGGCCGGCATCGTCACCGAGGTCGGCCCCGGCCCCTCGCATGTCTCGGTCGGCGACCACATCATCTTTTCCTTCGCCTCGCATTGCGGTCATTGCCGCTATTGCAATTCCGGCCGCTCCGTTCTGTGCAACGGCCACAGCGCGCCGGGCTTCCTGATGCCCGACGGCACGACGCGCATGAAATTCAAGGCCGATCCCGTCTATCAGATGGCGCGCATCGGCACATTCCGCGAGGAAGTCGTCTGCTCGACCGAAAATCTCGTGCCGATCCGCAAGGATCTGCCCTGGACGATCGCCGCCATCATCGGCTGTTCGGTGGCGACCGGCGTCGGCGCGGTTTATCGCGCAGCGAAGGTGGAAGCCGGATCGAGCGTCGTGGTCGTGGGCTGCGGCGGCGTCGGCCTCAACATCGTGCAGGGCGCAAGACTTGTCGGCGCCGGCAAGATCATTGCAGTCGACCTGCTCGACAACAAGCTCGAATACGCAAAGCAGTATGGCGCCACGCATACGATCAACGCCAAGACCGCCAATGTCGCCAAGGAAGTGCGCGAGATCACCG
>JBKDZW010000061.1:0-8603 GCA_047971685.1 Rhodoblastus sp. | reverse complement strand
GCGCCGACCATCCGCACCGCCAGGTTCCAGGTGATGATCGAAACGGCGGAAACGAAGATGAAAAGGTAGAGTATGTGTGGCCAGATCGGCCAGAAATCGGCGATCTGCGGCATGTGGGCATAGCCCAGCCCCGTCATGATCGCGGCCAGCAGCAGCCCCGCCGGCGCACCGAGCATGCAGGTCAGCATGGTCAGCCGCAACGCGGAATAGCCGGCCATGGACTGCGCCTTGATCGTATAGAAAGTCCAGCACAGCGAGGAGACGAACACCAGCAGATTGCCGATCATGTCGCCGCCGGAGGCAAGCGCGGCAAGGTCGCCGCGCGTGACGACGAGCGTCGCCCCCGTCACGACCGCGATCGCGGCAAGGACGACCGCGCGCGGCGGAAAGGCGCGCGCCTCCAGCGCCCGGTAGATCGCCACGTTGATCGGCGTCAGAACGGTGATCGCAGCCGCGTGCTCGGGCCGCGTCAGGCGCACGCCGAGATAGGAGAAAAGCCCGAATCCCGCCGAGCCGAGCGCGCCCAGCAGAATGAGCGTCCTGAGATCGCCGCGCTGCGGCAAAAGCGCGCCCGGCCCTTCGATAATTGCGACAATGCCGACAAGGAAAAGCCCGGAAAACAAATAGCGGATGGCGGTGATCCAATAGGGATCGATGGATTGCGACACCACCTTGCCGACAGGCATATAGGCGCCCCAGATCAAAATCGTGATCGCCAGCCACAACAGGCCGCCCGAACGCCCGCCCAGAAAATTTTCGCTTGTTCGCATCAGCGGCCGCGCCCGCGCGGAAAATGGCGGCCGAAATTGTAGCCTGCGGCCAAAAATCGGCGCGCTTCGAGCGATTTTTCTGTCATTTGCCTGCCGATGGCTCAGGTTTGCACTTGTTAACGCCTGTCGGCTCTACCACATTTCCCGCGCCGGGCCATTCGGCCCTGGGAGATGGCGTCCATGAGCAATACGACCGGCTACAATGCCTCCCCGCAGCAGGGCTACATGCCCGCTCTGCCGCCGCAAGCGCTGGCCAGCGTACGCACGCGGCGCATCATCGCCGTCGTGCTCGACCTCATTCTGGTCTCGCTGATCGCATGCGTGATCTTTCTTGCACTCGGCTTCGTGACGCTTGGCCTGTCGTGGATATTTCTGCCGCCGGTCATTCTTCCCGTGGTCGCCTTCTTTTACAACGGCCTCACGGTGTCGGGCGCCAATATGGCGACCCCCGGCATGAAGGCGATGGATCTGGAAGTGCGCATGATGAACGGCCAGCCCGCGCCCTTCATCAACGCAGCCATGCATGGCGTCCTGTACTGGTTGAGCTGGTATCTGACGGGCGGCCTCGTGCTCCTGACCTCGCTCGTCACCTCGGAAAAGCGCTGCCTGCACGATATTCTGGCCGGCCTCGTCGTTGTGCGGCGCACATCCTAGCTCCAGGCGCCGCTGACGATTTGAAACGCGATTTGCGTTGCGCCGAAGCGCAAAATCCGCGCTAGATTTTCAGCCGCGCGGCAGATTCGCCCCTGTCGCGCGAAACTCCGGAGTGCAGAAACATTTGACCCGAGAGCCGCGCGACGCCCCTCAATTCTATCTGACCGCGCCATCGCCCTGCCCCTATCTGCCCGGCCGCGAGGAGCGCAAGGTTTTCACGCATGTCGTGGGACGTCGCGCGATCGATCTCAACGACGCGCTGACCCAGTCCGGCTTCCGCCGCTCCCAGACCATCGCCTACAGGCCTGCCTGCGAACATTGCCAGGCCTGCGTCTCGGTGCGCGTGCTGGTCAACGACTTTCGCCCCGGCCGCACCATGCGTCGCGTTCTCGCCCGCAATTACGATGTGAGCGCCGTTTTTGCGCCGCCCCAAGCGACCAGCGAGCAATATTCGCTGTTTCGCGGCTATGTGGATTCGCGCCACAGCGACGGCGGCATGGCCGACATGAGCGTGCTCGATTTTTCGATGATGGTCGAGGATTCCCATGTCGAGACGCGGCTCGTCGAATATCGCCGGCCCGACGCCGACGGCGGCAACACGCTGGTCGGTTGCTGCCTGACCGACGTGCTCGCCGACGGCCTGTCCATGGTCTATTCGTTCTACGAACCCGACGAAGCCGCCCGCTCGCTCGGCGTGTTCATGATCCTAGAACATATCGAACGCGCCCGCGCCCTCGGCCTGCCGCATGTCTATCTCGGCTATTGGGTCGAGGGCTCCAGAAAGATGGGGTACAAATCCCGCTTCCTGCCGCAGGAGCGGCTCAACCTCGACGGCTGGACCCTGACGGTCTGATGGTCTGGCGGCCCGGCGCCGATGCGCACCCGGTTTTGACGCATGCGGTCCAGCCGGAACAGTGACGCATGCGGCGAAAGCCCCTCCCGTTCCAGCCGTTGTTTTCGGAAATTTTCGTCGATATCCCGTGCGACAGGACGCGCTAACCCCGCGTGACGGGACGCGCTATTCGCCGCTGCGCCTGCCGCGCGGGGTCAGCCGCAGGCGATTGAGTTTTGGCGTTTGCGCACGGTCGATCATAGCGCCGAGTTCATCGAGCGTATCGATCAGAAAATTATATTCGTCGATCCCCAGCATCACGAGCCGGTCCCGGCCGTTCTTGGTCACGACGACAGGCTCTCCCAGAGCCAGATCGCTGAGCTGGCTGAAATTTCGAGCGGCTTCCGCTGATGTAACACGCTTCATGGCGGGCCGGTTTGGCTTGATCCGGTTTGGCTTGATCTATGTCGTGAATGTTTCGCGCACACGAGAACCCGGCGCGAATCCACAAGAGGATAAGCGAACGGATGCATTTTCACAAATTCTTGGACGGCAAGAATATCGCGCCCCGCCTCTGCGACTTCGGCAGACGCGGGGCGCGATGAAATTACGACACTGAAAACAGGACCGCCTTACTGGCAGCTCGTCGCTTGCAGCGTGTAATGATCGGGCTCCACCGTCCGGCGCGTCTGCATGTAGACGGCGGGATTGCGGACATGATCCCAGCGGTTGCCGCTGATTTCCCAACCCCGGCTTTCGCCGCGCACGCGCACGCCGCGCGTGTTGACCAGCACCTTCGCCGGCACATAGACCTTGTTGTAGCAGTTGATGTAACGGGAGCGGGATTCCTCCACAATATAGGTTCCCGCAAAGGCTTGCGAAGCCGCGCACACGCCAGCCGTCGCCAAGCCAATCAAAACAATCTTTTTCATCAGGAAAAACTCCCAACCAGTAACAATGCCGCAATCTGCACTCTATGCAGAATACGCACTTTGTCAATATTCGTTTGATTCGCCTCAGAAACACGACCAGGATATTCTGGAAACGTCGCGTCGCTCGATATATTTTTCAATAGATATCCATTCGCCGAAAACAATACACAGACCAAGGCGAACGTCTGCGCAGATGAAACCATGAGACATAGCCGTCTATACGATGGCTATGGACAACAAATCTACCGCCCGCCGGACATGACCCGTGGAATCGGGCCAATTACCGAAGGAACCCTGACGAGAACGCCCTTGACGACGCTATAGGGCGAACTCCTGTAATAGGGCACGTCCCAGCGCGAAGTCGCATTGACGATCCGCGCCGGAGAATAAGAATGATGGCGCCAGTGGGACGCTGCCGGAACAGCGGAAAAAGCGAACATAAACAATGAGCTGCCGATAAGAATAAGCTTTTGCATCTGATCTCCCCCCGAAGAACGTTGCGCAGCCATTCGCCTCGATAAAAAAATTAAAGTTTGTTAACAAACTCGTCAATCCTGTTTTTGCGCAGAATATGTATTTTCATAACGGCAAAGCGATCGCAGCTCAGCGCTGTGCGCTGGCGCACATGCCGGTCATACGTATTTAGCGGAAATCGCAGGATTTGCGGCTCGCACGCGAAGCGGCGCAACCGCCGGCATCGATAGCAGCGCGGGCGTCGATCCGGAAAATATGAATATTACAGGTCAGCCAATAATTTACGTGCGATGTAACGCGACAGCGTCTCCCGCAGCATCTCGCGATCGATCGTGCAGCGGCCGGCATGTTCGCGGCTTGCGCTGGCGATGATGCGGTCTGCGGCTGCGCCTTCGCTCAGCCCGAGCATGCGCGGCTCGGGATCGCGCGCAACGATCTGGCCCTCGTCCTGTCCCTGTTCCACGGTGACCTGCGTGGCGGTTTCGCAGATGCGCGCCGGCCCGGACGGCGTCATGCGCTCCGTACAATTGGCGGCAGCCATCGAAAACGGGCGCCCCGCGCATCCCGTCAGCGCGAGCGCGGCAAAAGTCAGAAAAATGGGGAGCGTCCGCTTCATTCGACAAATCCGGTTCGTCACGGATTCGTAAACGGACATGGTTAATCGCGGATTAAGGCAGGGCCCGCTTCCATCGCGCCGGCTCTTGCAGGCTCGCGCAGATTGCCTCGTTATACGAAAAGAAGATGCAGCGAGGCCAACGTGAACCTGATTCAGATAGAAGCGAGCATCATCGTCATCGCCATGCTCGCTGCTTTCGCCTGGGACCGCTGGCGCTACGACGTTGTGGCGCTCGCCGCCCTGCTGGCTGCGCTGGCGACCGGCGTGGTCCATCCGCACAAGGCCTTCGAGGGATTTGCAAGCCCCGTCATCGTCATCATCGCCTCCGTGCTCGTCGTCAGCCGCGCGATCGCCCGCTCCGGCGTTCTCGACAAGACCATACGCGCGCTTCTGCGGCGCGCGCACACGACAGGCGCGCGCATCGGCGTCCTCTCGGCCTGCGTCGCCTTTCTCTCGGCCTTCATCAAGAATGTCGGCACGCTCGGCATGTTTTTGCCGATTGCGATCCAGACGGCGCGCCGCAATGGCCAGTCGCCCTCGCTCTATCTCATGCCCTTGTCCTTTGCCTCCCTCATCGGCGGCACGATGACTCTGGTCGGCACCTCGCCCAATCTCCTGGTGTCCGCCGTGCGCAAGGAAACCTCGGGCCAGCCCTTCTCCATGTTCGATTTTGTCTGGGTCGGCCTGCCGCTCACCGTTCTGGCGGTGCTCTTTCTGTCGGTAGGCTGGCGCCTCCTGCCCACCGACAGAAAGGGCCGGCGCTCGGAAGGCGAGAAATTCGACGTCGGCCGCTACATGACGGAATTACGCATTCCCGAGGGCGCGGGACTGGTCGGCAAGACCGTGGGCCATGTCGAGGATGTAGGCGAAGGCGATCTCATCGTCACCGAAGTGCTGCGCGGCGAACGCCGCCACCCCATTCCCGCGCGCAGTTGGCGGCTGGCCGCCGGCGATATTCTGGTCGCCCAAGCCAGTCCGGAAGTCGTGAAAGGGCTTGTCGCGCGCGAAAAACTGAAGCTTGCCGGCGGGCACGAAATCGGCGCAGCAGAAGGCGCCGAGGGCGGCGAGATGACCACGCTCGAGGCGATTATCGGCGCCTCCTCGCCCATGGTCGGCCAGAACGCGGAACAATTGCGCCTGCGCCAGCGCCATGGCGTCAATGTGCTGGCGATCACGCGCGCCAATCGCGCCGCGCGCGGCCGCCTGCGCCAGCATGTTTTCGCGGCCGGCGACGTAATCGTGCTGCAAGGCTTCGACAATACGATGGCCTCGACGCTGGCCGATCTCGGCTGCCTGCCGCTTGCCGACCGCAATCTCGAACTGGCGCGTGTCGAGCGCGGCTATCTCCCGCTGGCGATCATCGCAATCGCGCTCGTTCTCATGCTGTTGCACCTCGCGCCCGTCGAAGTCGCCTTTTTCGGCGCGGCGGTGGCCGTCATTCTCACCAACCAGATCACCTTGAAAAACGCCTATGCGTCAATCGAGGCTCCGGTCATCGTCATGCTGGCCTGCCTGCTGCCGGTCGGCGAGGCGTTGAAGGACACCGGCGTCTCGCAGATCGTCGCCATGCAATTGACCGCCGTCGCGTCTCATCTGCCGCCCCTGCTCGCGCTCGGCTTCGTGCTGATGGTCTCGATGCTGGTGACGCCGGTCATGCACCATGCCCCGACGGTCGTCATCATGGGGCCGATAGCCGCGCAGCTCGCCAAATCGCTGCACTACAATCCCGACCCTTTCCTGATGGCCGTGGCGCTGGGCGCGGCCTGCGATTTCCTCTCGCCCATCGGCCACCAGAACAATCTTCTGGTCAAGGAACCCGGCGGTTACACATTCGCCGATTATTCGCGCCTCGGCCTGCCGCTGTCGCTGCTCGTTCTGTTTGTTGGAACGCCGCTGCTCGCCTGGGCCTGGCCGATCAACTGACGCGCGCAACGCGCAGCGCGGCGCGCAGCGTCGCCAGTTCGCCGGACAGAAAGCCGCGCGCGACATCGGGCGGATCGTCCGCCTCCACCTCGATGAGCGCCTTGTCGAGCAGCGCCGCGCGCTGTGGCGTCAGCGCCTGCGCGCCCGACGCCTCGAGATCCCAGCAGGCGGCCAGAATGCGGAACGCCAGCCGCTGTGCGGCGACGGTGGCCGGCCACAGGCGGTCGGCCTCCTCGCGCGCCCGCCCGCCCGTGCCGGTCTGCTCATCGTAGAGCAGCATCATGTCCACCGCCGCATTGCGCAGTCGCGAGCGCGCGCCGCGCGCACGGACGATCACGACATCGCCGGACGCCAGCAGGGGCAGAAGGTGGCGTGCGGCGACGATGGTTGCATCGAGCGCATTGCTCAGGCGCGCGCCGCTGCGATGCGAGGTCGCGTAGAGAACGACGAGCCCGACGGCGCAACCGATCGCCGTATCGACGCCACGGTCGAACAGCAGCGCGCCGATATCGCCGGCCGGCGCCGCCGCTCCCGCAACGACCAGCGCGATCGGCGTGATGAAAATGGTCGCCAGCGCGTAATTGCGCACGACCACGATCTCGATCAGGAATTGCAGGCTCATGATGACGGCGACGAGCGCGAGCCCTTGCGGGCGCGCGCTCATGAGTACGGCGGCGACCCCCAGGCCCGCGAAAGTGCCGAGCGTGCGCTCGAGCCCGCGCTGCATGGCGCGCGTGAAATCGAGGCCCTGGTAGAGCATCAGCACCGAGGCCGCGATGGCCCAATAGGCCCGATCGAGTCCCATCAGCGCGCCGATCCCGCCCGAGATCAGCGCCGCCGCGCCGACGCGCAGGGCGATGCGCATCGGCGTGGAGCCCGGGCGCAGAGACATGACGAGCATCTGGCCGGCCGTGATATAGGCGAGGGGCTTGAAAAGAGCATCGTCGGGCGGAACCGGCGGCGGATTGCGCGCCTGCGCGGCGATGACGCGCGTCTGCGCGGCGGCCTGCCGGAAGTCGTCGCCGGCGATCGCCGCCCCGAAGATCCGATGCAGCTCGCGGTTGAGCGCGCGAAGCCGGTGCAGCCGGCCGTTCGGCTGCACGCGGCCGGGCTGGCGCGCCACGAGATCGAGCCAGACCTCGTGCAGCGCGAGCGCGGTCGCATGCCGTTGCAGGTCTGCCTGCGCGCCGCCGGCGTTTTCGGCATAGGCCTCGACCGCATTGGCTGCGGCCTGCAAGGCCTTTTCCTCCGGCCAGCGCGGCCGCCACAGGGCGCCGGCCATCTGGAGAACGAAGGCGACGAGCGCGCCGGCGGCGACGGTCGCCGCGATCGCGCCCAGATGCGGCGCCTGCCCGTGCATATGCGTGCCCGCCGCGCAGGCGAGCGCGAACAGATAGGCGCCCGGCGGGCCGACGATGAGCGCACTGCACAGAAAGCTCGAAACGAAGGCGACGCCGGCCGCCAGCAGCACGCCGGGCCACGCGGAAGACGCCATCGTCGCGGCGACGCCGACGGACACGCAGACGGCAAAACCCGCGCCGATGATGACGAGCAGGGCCGCGCGGTTGCGATATGGCCGCCCGCTGCCGTAAAGCGCGGCGAAGGCGCCGAGCGTGGCGAGCAGGCCCGCGCCCTGATCGTCGGCCAGCCAGCCGATAGTGGCGCACAGCCCCATGGCGAGCGCAGCGCGCAGGCCGAATCCGATGCGGTTGGGCCCCGGGCGCAGCCGGAACATCGCCGGGAAACTGACGGCCGGCGGCGGCGGAGATGGCGGGAACGCGTGGGTCATGAGCCGTCACTGCGATGGGCGGAACAAAGAGGCGATCCATTTACCGAACGAGGAGGACTGGCTAATCCTTCGTGTCGCGCGGACCGTTCGTGGATGGATGGACCGCCTTGCGCGCCCTCGCTCAGCGGAACCTGTTGTTCTTCGGAAAGCCTCTTGGCGGCAGGCGTCCCGCATCGGCTCTGTTGCCGATCCATTCCGTGAGATCGGCCCTGGCGACGTTGAACACGCGCCCTGCCGCATCCGTCCAGCTCAATCCTTCGGCCAGCGTGAAAACGCTGATGTCCGAAACGCCGCCGTCCTTGTAGCGTTGCAGCCGCACACCCTTGCCGCGCGACATTTCCGGAAGCTGGTCCAGCGGAAAAACCACGAGCTTGCGGTTCTCTCCGACGACGGCGACATGATCGCCCTCCGCCGATACGAGCATCGCGGCCTTTGCGCCCTCGTCCGGGTTCATCAGAACCTTGCCCTTGCGCGTGCCGCCGATCATCTCGTCCTGGCCGACGACAAAGCCGCGTCCGTCCGATGTGGCGGCCAGCATTTTCCTGCCCGCCTCATAGGGCAGCACGGTGACGATATCGGCGCTCTCGTCGATGTCGGCCATCAGGCGGATCGG
>JBKDZW010000060.1:0-12836 GCA_047971685.1 Rhodoblastus sp. | reverse complement strand
TGCCGTTCGGGTCCAGCTGGCTCATGGCGGAACTGGCGTACACAGAAATTCTGTCCGGACCCGCCTTGGCCGCAACCAGATCCCAATCGATTCCCAGCGACTGGATCGCATCGGAAGCACCGAGAATGGCGAGTTGCAGACCGCGCGGGTGGAAACGGGAGTTGTACTGCTCCGCCGGCTCAAAGCCGGTAGGCAACTGTCCTGCGGACGCGACCGGAATCTCGCGGTAACTGTCGAGCATGACGGAAAGTTCCGCGGCGCGGACGCGCACCCGGCCGTTGTCGAGGGGCTCGACACTCCAGCGCGCGCCGTCGCGCCGCGCCGCTATAGTCCCGCGCGCCGCCTTGCCGTCGATCACGCCGTCGAGCGTCGCCGTCGCCTGCATGGCGCCGGTCACGTCCCTCGCCTGCGCCTTCAGGTCGAGTTTCGGGATCGCGCGCCCCTGCGCCCTGGCCTCGCTCAGCCGCGCGTCGACGCCGGCGTCGAGCTTGTCGTAGGCGCCTTTCGCATGCGCGTCGATTTCGGCGCGGCCGGATATGCGCGCATCGGCGTGGCGCAGGTCCGGCGCAACGATCCTTGCGGCGACATCGACCTTTTCGCGCGTCGCCTGACCGTCGAGGGTCGCCGTCACATGCTCGCCCTTGAGGATCACGCGGTCGAAGGCGACGCCGCCGTCCGGCGCGGTTGCAACCTTGCCCGCAATGGAAAGCCTGGCGCCGGCCAGTCCGTCGATGGCGGCGACGCCGATTGCCGGCGATACGACCGCGCCGTCGATGACGGCCGCCACGCGCTGCTGCGCGGGCCTGCCGGTAAGATCGGCCGTGAGGTTGAGCGCGCCGCGCAGATTGCGGCCGGCAAGCCGCGCAAAGCGGCCGAGATCGGGCGCGGTCAGCTTCAGCCGGCCGGCAAGCGTTTCCGGCCCGGCCTTGCCGTTGAAATCCGCCTCGAGACTTTCGAGCGCAAGATGGGCCGCGCCCACATCGACCTCGCCGGCGCCATTGGCGCGGCCCCGGAACGAGAGGCGCGCATTGTCGCCGAGCGCCTGGGAGAGCGCGGCGTCGGTCAGCGCCAGTCCCGAGGCTGCGCCGTCCATCTGCAAATCTATCCGCGCCGCAGGATCGGAGCGGTCGCGGTCCGTGCTCGCCCTGGCCGTGAGATCGACACGGCCGATGGCGCCGAACGGACCTTCGGCGTCTTCGATCTGCGCGGTCAGATCGGCGTTGGGGCGGGCAAGCGAGCCGCCGATGCGCGCATCCGCCGTCAGCGTTTTCGCGCGAAAAGCGTCTTCGGGGCGCAACGGGGCGCCGCGCAAGGAAAGTTCGGCGTCGAGCGCGCCGTCTGCGCCGAGCGCGCCCGTTCCCTTGAGATCGAAGGCGCGTGCGGCCAGCGAGAAGCTGTCGAGCTTCACGCCGCCATCGTCGCCGGCAAGCGCGCGGCCCGAAATTTTCGTCCGGCCGTCGAAAAGCGCGGCTGCGGTCGGCGGCAGAAGCGCCGCAATCTGCGCGTCGAGATCGAGATCGATGCGGCGGCCTGCGCCCTCGCGCAAAATCCTGGCGCCGCCCTTGGCCGAGACGTCGCCCGCGCGCGCATCGAGCGCAGCGGTCAGATTGTCGAGCACGCCTTCGGCCCTGGCATCGATTGCAACCGGCGGCAGGCCGGGTATGCGCGCAAGGCGCGCGATAAGGCCGCCGCCGGTCTCGGATGCGTTCAGCCTGAAACTCACCGCGCCGGATTTGGGAACGAACGACCCCGTAGCCGACAGCGCGCCCGGCCCGTCCAGCCGCTGCACGGCAAGCGACATCGCCGCCTTGTCGCTCGCAGCGCCGATGTCGCCGGAAGCCTTGATCTCGAAATCGGCCTTCCCGTCGGTCCAGCTTTCGGGCGGCAGCAGATGCGCGATCCTCAATTCGCCCAGACGCACGCGCACCGGCAGGTCCGGCCAGCCCGAACCCGATTTTTCCGCGCTTTTGCCCGGCTCCGGCTCGCGCGACATGCGCGCCTGGCCGATGTCGATGCGGTCGATGTCCACCTTCATGGCGAACAGCGCGGAAGGCGACCAGCTTACGTTGACCTGGTCGATGGCAAGCCATGCGCCCTTGCTGTCTGCAAGCGTGATCTCGCGCAGGCGCGGGGCCGACGACAGGAGGTTCTCGATCGAACCGATTTTCACGACGCGACCGTCGCCGGAGGCGGCGGCCTCGATCATGCGCGCAATCGTTGCGCCGCCTGCGCCGCTGTTGAGATAGACGACGCTAGCGCCTGCAAGCAGCGCCAGCGCCGCGACGCCGCCGCCAAGGATTTTGATTGCGCGCCCGGCCATCAGAAAGATTCTCCGATGCCGACATAAACCGCCACCCTGCTGTCGCCTGGACGCGGATTGAGTGGGGTCGCCACGTCGAGACGAATGGGGCCGATCGGCGTGTAGTAACGAAGGCCCAGACCCGCGCCCATGCGGATGCGCGAGCGGAAATCGGGATAGGGCGAGGAGAACGCGCCGCCCGCATCGATGAAGGGGACGATTCCAATCGTATCCGTGATCTTGATCCGCGCCTCGGCGGAAGCCTCCAGCAAGCTGCGCCCGCCGGTCGGAAAGCCAAGCCCGTTGTAGGGGGAGAGCGAACGATAGCGATAGCCGCGCACCGAGCCGCCGCCGCCGGCAAACAGCCGGTGGCTGGCGGGTATGGTCTGGATGTCCGGGCCGATGATGGAGCCCGCCGCCAGCCGCCCGGCCAAAATATATCTGGCGTCCTCGTCGATTGCGTAATAGCCGGAAATCTGGCCCTTCGTTTCCAGCATGCCGACGCCATGCGGCAGGGCCTTCACATAGGGCGTCATGCGTGCGGTTGCGCGAATGCCGCGGGTCGGCGCGAGCGTATTGTCGGTCGAATCGTAGGAGACCGAAAGCGGAAAGCCGAGCAGCGTGTAGGTGTGATGGCCCCAGACATCCGTCGTGCGTCCGCCTTCCGCCATCACGCCGGCC
Source organism: Rhodoblastus sp. (assembly GCA_047971685.1). Taxonomy (GTDB): domain Bacteria; phylum Pseudomonadota; class Alphaproteobacteria; order Rhizobiales; family Beijerinckiaceae; genus JAJXWB01. Next base: position 9,856 of record JBKDZW010000060.1, on the reverse strand, counting down.
TGGGCAAAAAAGTTTTCCGAAAACCTGTGGCGCACGGCGATGGCGCCCGTGCCGTAGGTCGCATCGTAATAATCGGTCTTCTCGCGGATGCCCGCGACATCGACCAGAAGATCGTTGCGCGTGCCCCACAGCGCCGGCTTGATGAAGCTTGCGCCGACGCGCCCGACCATGTCCGACCAGCGCAACGCCGACAGGCTCCGGAAGCTCGCCCCGCCGCCGAAAGGCGCAAGACCCGCCTGCGCGTCGAGACGCAGGCGCTCGGCGCCGCCGAACAGGTTGCGGTCGACCCAGGAGATGCGCGCCGAGGGGCCATCGACGTTGGAGAACATGGCGGAAGCGCCGATTGCATGACGCTTGCGCTCGCTCGTCTCGATCATCAGCGGAAGATTGCCGTTGGCGTCGAGATGCGTCGCCTCCTCGATCTTCACGCCGCCGATCGCCTCGATGCTCGCAATCGACTTGCGCGTGTCGGCGAGCCGCTTCGGATTGTAGGGTTCGCCCTCCTCCAGATAGATGAACGAGCGAATGACGGCCGGATCGACGCCGGGCGAACCGGAGGTCGACACCTTGCCGATGCCCGCGCGCGGGCCGGGGTCGATGGTGACCGCGACATCGACGACATTCTCGTTGTGGAAGATCACCGGCTTGGTGTCGACGATCTTCGCCAGCGGAAAGGATTTGGCGCGCAGGTCGTCGATCCATTCGATCTGGAGCGTGGCGAGAGAGGCGACGCGCGCGGGCGCGTCGGGCGCGGGCGAGAGCGCGCCTTGCGGAAACAGCGAGGGGTCGATAGGCGCGCGCGTCTGCGCGTCGTAGACGACGACATGACGCAGATGGAACAGCGGGCCGAGCGTCACCTCGTAACGCACGGACGCGAGCGCCCGGTTGCGATAGCCCTCGGCCGCCGCCGCCGCCTGCGCCGAACCCGCGCCGTCGGGCGCAATCGTCACATCGGCGAGAACCGCGCGCACCGATGCGTCGTAATAGCCGTTTGCCCAGAGCGCCTCGGCGATTTTAGGAATATCGGCCTCCACGCGGCGCGCCAGACCCACGCCCGAGGAGGGCGGATCGCGCCGCAGACGCCAGGCGTTGGACACGTCCTTGAGATCGCGTTCGATCCGGGAATCGTCGAAACCTGAAAACTTGACGTCGTAAGCGAGGGTCTGCGCGCTGGGTTCGGCCGTCTCGGGACCGCCGAACAGGCCGAAAAAGTCGAAGGCGCGTGCGCCAACGGGCGTCCCGCAAACGGCCAGGACACCGCAAAATCCGACAAATCTGGGCACGAGCCGACGGCTCAACAGCAAAAATCCATAACCAAAGCGACTGATCGCCGGCCCCAGTCGCCCCGGCGATTTCATAGCTAACCCTAGCGCAAGAATGACTAAAAAGGAACGAACGGAGGCTTGAGCGCAAGAATTTTCGCGACAGGGCGATGTGTAAGAATTTTTACCGTAGGCGATACGCAAGAAATTTCGCTGTCAGGCGACGTATAAGGAATTGCTTCAGCCGCTGCGGCTTCGTTCGGGTTGCAAATCCTGTTTGCGCGCCGTCTCGCCTTGCCGCCGGCAAGATGGGCAGGCGAAACGTCCACATAACATCGCCGGAGTCGGCCGGCCGCTATACGAAACGGACCGGATCAACAAGCATTAACCATTCCCGAACCTTAACAAGTACTTTTGGTCGGGCTGGATTTTAAGAAAAAATTTACCATGTCGCCCGAAATTGCGATCAGCTCGAAATCCGGCGGCAGATGCGGGCGCAGGAAATACCGCCGACATAGCAGCAAGCCAAGGCAGGAGTGGTCATGCTGGACAAAACCGTTGAAACGCCAAGACCCTTTCTGCCCGACCCGCTCTTCATTTTCGAACTCGCCAACAATCACATGGGCGATGTCGAGCACGGGCTGCGCGTCATCCGGGAATTTGCCGCCGTTGCGAAAGATTTCCCCTTCCGCTTCGCCTTCAAGCTGCAATTCCGCGAACTCGACACTTTCATCCATCCCGATTTCCAGAACCGGATGGACATCAAATACATCAAGCGGTTTTCGGAAACGCGCCTCGATCGCGCGCAGACGCGTCGCCTCGTGGACGAGATCAAGGCCAACGGTTTTCTGGCCATGTGCACGCCGTTCGACGAACCTTCCGTCGACCGGATCGTCGAGGATGGCTTCGATATTCTCAAGATCGCCAGTTGCTCCTTCACCGACTGGCCCCTGCTCGAAAAGATCGCGACCGCCAATCTGCCGATCGTCGGCTCGACCGCCGGCGTGGAAGCGGCCGACATCGACAATGTCGTCGCCTTCCTTACCAATCGCGACAAGGATTTCGCGCTCATGGCCTGCGTGGCGCAATATCCCACGCCCAACGCCGCCTTGCAGCTCAACCAGATCGACGTGCTGAAGGCCCGTTATCCGCAATTGCGCATCGGCTATTCCACGCACGAAGATCCGGACGAGACCATGCCGGTCGCCATGGCGGTCGCCAAAGGCGCAAAATTGTTTGAAAAGCACGTAGGGGTTCCCACCGACGCCTATGCGCTCAACGCCTATTCGGCAAGCCCCGCACAGGCGCGCGCCTGGCTGGAGGCGGCGCGCGCGGCTTATGAAATGGCCGGCGTCGCCGGCGAGCGCATCGAGCCCGGCGCAGACGAACTCGCCGCCCTGCGCGACCTGCGGCGCGGGGCTTTCCTCAAGCGCGCGATTGCGCGCGGAGAGCGCATCGAGAGCGAAGATGTCTTCTTCGCCATTCCGACCGTTCCCGGCCAGGTGAGCGCCAACGACTGGTCAAAATATGCGCATTATACCGCCGCCCAGGATATAGCCGCCGGCGCGCCCGTCATGGGCGCTGCAACCGAGCGCAAGGAAGTGCGCGGCAAGGTTCTCTCCATCGTCGAGCGCGTGAAGCAGCTCCTGTCCGAGAGCAGGGGCGTGGTGCCAGGCGAGGCCGAACTCGAGATTTCGCATCATTTCGGCATCGAGCGCTTCGACGAATTCGGCATCACCATGGTGACCGTCGTCAATCGCGGCTATTGCAAGAAGCTCATCGCCGTCCTGCCGGGCCAGAAGCATCCCGAGCAGTTCCACAAGCTGAAGGAAGAGACCTTCCACGTCCTGCATGGCGAATTGACGCTCAAGCTCGACGGCGAGGAGCGCGTCTGCCACCCCGGCGACGTCGTCACGATTGCGCCGGGCGTGCGCCATGAATTCGAGAGCGCCGGCGGCGCGGTGTTCGAGGAGATCTCCTCGACGCATTTCGTCAACGATTCCTTCTACACGGACAATTCGATCAACGAGAACCCCAACCGCAAGACCATTCTGCGGTACTGGATCTGAGCGCGGACGCACGTCATGCCGAAAACGATCCGTCTCGCCGATTACGTCGCGCAATTCGTGCGGGACCAGGGCGTCGGCGCCGTCTTTCTCGTGCCCGGCGGCGGCGCCATGTATCTGTGCGACGCCTTCGGCAATACGCCGGACCTCGCCTATATTCCCAACCATCACGAACAGGCGTCCTCGATCGCGGCGGAGGCGTATTCGCGCGTCAACGGCCGTCTTGGCTGCGCGCTCGTCACCACCGGGCCGGGCGGCACGAATGCGGTGACTGCATGCGCCGGCGCATGGATCGAATCCGTGCCCTTGCTGATCGTATCGGGGCAGGTCAAACGCGCCGATCTCATCGGCAGGAGCGGCGTGCGCCAGATGGGCCCGCAGGAAGTCGATATCGTTTCGATCGTCAAGCCAATCACGAAATACGCCGCGACCGTGCTCGATCCCATGGACATCCGCCGCCATCTGGAGGAGGCCGTTCATCTGGCGACCTCGGGGCGGCGCGGGCCGGTCTGGATCGACATTCCGCTCGACGTGCAGGCGGCGACCATCGCGCCCGCAAGGCTCAAGGGGTTCGAGCCTGCAAGGCTCAAGGGGAGCGCGCCCGCCAAGCCAAAGACGAAATCCGGCAAAAGCATCGAAAGAACCTGCGCCGAGATCGTGAAGCTGATCGCGGACGCCCGGCGCCCGATCATTCTCGCAGGCCACGGCATCCGCCTTGCAGAAGCAGCCGAGCCTTTCCGCGAACTCTACGAGGCCTTGCAGATCCCCGTCGTCACCACCTGGAACGCGACCGATCTCATCGCCGCCGACCATCCGCTCAGCGTCGGCAAGCCCGGCGTCGTCGCCTTGCGCGCGCCCAATTTCGCCGTCCAGAACTCAGATCTTCTGATCGCCATCGGCGCGCGGCTCGACAATGTCGTGACCGCGCATAACCCCGCGAAATTCGGGCGTCACGCAACAAAGATCATGATCGACGTCGATCCCGCCGAACTCGCCAAGTTCGACAAGGTCGACGGTTTCGCCATGCGCGTGGAAGCCGACGCCCGCGACTTCATTACGGCCATGCTGCCGTATGCGCAGGCTGCAAAGCCGCGCGTGCGAAAAGACTGGCTGGCGCGCTGCGCCGACTGGAAGCGCCGCTATCCCATCAACGACGGCGCGCCCTTTCCGAAGAAGGGGCCGATCAGTCATTTCCATCTGACCCAGGCTCTCTCCGACGAATTGCCGGCCAATTCGCTTATCGTCACCGGCAGTTCTGGCCTGGCGGTCGAATTTTTCTATACCGGCTTTCAGAACAAGGAGGGTCAGCGCGTATTTCTGACGTCCGGCCTTGGCGCTATGGGCTATGGCATGCCGGCGATGATCGGCGCCTATATGGCGTCCGACCGCCGCCCGTTCGTCGGCATAGAGAGCGACGGCTCGCTGATGATGAACCTGCAGGAAATGCAGACCATCGCCACGCACCAGATTCCGTTGCGTCTGTTTGTTTTCAACAACAACGGCTACGCCTCGATCCGCAACACGCAGCGCAATTATTTCGACGGTCGTTACGTCGGCTCCGGCCCTGCGGGAAAACTCGAGATCCCCAATCTCGTCGCGCTCGCGCGCACCTTCGGCTGGGAGGCGATGCGCATCGAAGACGCAGCCGACCTGCACAGCGGCATCCAGACCGCGCTTTCGCGCGAAGGCCCTCTCCTGATCGACGTGACGGTCATTCCCGACGAGGCGCTCTTTCCGAAATCGGCGGCGTTGCCGCAGGCCGACGGCTCTATCGTCTCCATGCCGCTGGAAGACATGTCGCCCCTGCTCCCGCGCGAAGAATTCTGCGCCAACATGCTTGTGCCGCTCGATCCGGCTTCGCTTCTTGCGCCCGACCATCTTGCGCAAAAGAAGAAGCGCACGCGCGCGCACGCCAAACAGCCGGCATGAATTCCCGTTACGACGGTTGTGCGCGACGCGATCTCGACCTCGCGCTTTCGCGATGCGGGCCTGCGTTCGAGCGCCTGCGCGACGCGCATATTTTCATCACGGGCGGCACGGGATTTTTCGGGCGCTGGCTACTGGCGCTCGTTGCGTATGCGCACGCCCAATACGGCGTCCGCGCGACGGTTCTCACCCGCAGCGTGGAGCGCGCGCAACGCGATCTGCCGGAACTCGCCAACCATGAGAGCGTCGCCCTGGTGCAGGGCGACGTGCGTTATTTCGAGTTTCCGAAAGGACGTTTCACGCATATCGTTCACGCCGCCGCCGATACGAGCGTCGCCGCCGATCGCGACCCCGCAACGCTGATCGATACGATCGTCGGCGGCACGCGCCGCGTGCTCGAATTTGCCGCATCGGCCGGCGCGCTGCGTCTGCTCTATGTCAGCTCCGGCGCAATCTATGGCGCCCAGCCCGCCGATCTCGCGCACATCCCGGAGACCTGGACCGGCGCGCCCGATCCCCTCGATCCGCGCTCGGCCTACGGCCAGGCCAAACGTCTGGCCGAACAGATGTGCGTTTGCGCGGCCGCCCAGGGAAAGTTTGCGCCGGTCATCGCGCGCGCCTTCGCCTTTGCCGGCCCCGGCCTGCCGCTGGACGGGCATTTCGCTGTCGGCAATTTCATCCGCGATGCGCTTGCCGGCCGCGACATCGTCGTCTCGGGCGACGGAACGCCGCTGCGCTCCTATCTCTACGCCGGCGATCTCGCGGCATGGCTCGTGACCCTGCTGGCCAGGGGGGAGGCGAACAGGGCGTATAATGTCGGATCGGACGCCGCGATAAGCATAGCCGATCTGGCACGGCGCGTCGCCGATCTCGCGCCGCAGAACACCGGCGTCGAGATAAGGGGAAAAGCTGCGCCCGGCGCGCCGCGCGCACGCTACATTCCCTCCATCGAGGCTGCGCGCAATCTCGGCCTCGATGCATGGACGCCGCTCGATGCAGCGATCGAGGCGACGATGCGGTTTGCCGAGACGCAGGTTTCTCGCGGAAAACACGGGGTAACGCAGGCGCCGCGCAATGAACATGGCGGCAAGACGCTTACCTTCGTCATCGACGTCGATGGCGTGGTGGCGAGCCTTTCTCCAGGCAACGATTACAATCTCGCCGAACCTCTGCATGCCCAGATCGAGGCGATCAACCGTCTGTTCGCGCAAGGCCATCGCATCGTCATGTTCACCGCGCGCGGCTCGGCGACAGGCATGGACTGGCGCGAAACGACGCAAGCGCAATTTGCGCGCTGGGGTCTCGATTACCATGAACTGCATTTCGGCAAGCCCGCCGCCGATTATTACATCGACGACCGCCTGCTGCCGATTGGCGCGCTCCACGCGCTTTCGCAAAACACTTGAAAATCAGGCGCGACGCGCGGCGATCGAAAACACAAAACTGTCCTTGCCGCCGGCCGTGACCGGATGCGAGACGATCTGGCGGATCGTCAGTCCGGCATCGCGGAAAGCGATCTCAAGCGCTTTCTGCGTGAAGAAATTGATGTGCTCATGCCAGTGACGCTTGGACTTGAGACGCATATCGGGGGCAGCGATCAGACGAATCGCGTCTTCGTGCGGAACCTCGACGTAGAGCAATGTATCGGCGTTCATCGCGTCTGCGAGTTCGCTCAGCGCTTCTCGCGGCTTCGGCACATGCTCCAGAACATTGGCGAAAACGACGAGATCGTAGCTGCGGGATTTGGCCTGACCGTGCGCCACCATTCGTGCGCCGGAAAGCGGTGGCCGGCTCGATATGTCGTAAATATCGTGACAAGCCGCCTGCGTCCGGAACGGCGTATTGACGCCGGTGTCGCCGCCCCAGTCCAGGATGCGCGGCTTTTCGACCGCAAGGTGCGGCCGCAGGAACGCCTCTATCCTGGCCACATATTTGCTGCCGTCGAGCAATAAGGCATTACGCGCGGCATAGCCCGGCTCGAATCTGTCGCGCGCCGCCGTATAGGCCTCGCCGCGATAGTCGCTGTAAAGGCCGCCCATCTCCTCGTCGTCAAAGCGCATATCGAGAAAGAGCATCCCGCAATCGCGACACAGCACAGATGCGCAAACATTGTAACCCATGCCGGGCTTGAGATCGCGCAATCCCCATTCCGCAGTAATTTCCACGGGCGTCCAGCCAAACGCGCGGTATGCGACAAAGGGCATGAGCACCGCCGGGCGCGTGTCGAGTTTTTTGCTGTCACAGGCAACGCAACTTTTTGCTAGTTTCATCCGAACACCCAGATTTCGCGCTGTAATTGACCATGCGTCGTCGTGGATCACGCGCTGAATTGAGAAAATTGTTAACGGCCATTCGTTATTTATTTCTTGGTCCGCCCCTCCGGAGCCGTAAATGCCTACTCTCAGCATCGTTACGCCCTGCTACAATGAGGAGGTGGGAATCGCCGATTGCCATGCAGCGGTCCGCGATCTGATGGCGCGCGAACTTCCCGATGTCGATTACGAACATATATTCATCGACAATTGCTCGCTCGATCGCACGGCGGACATTCTCCGTATGCTCGCAGGGCGCGATCGACGCGTGAAAGTCATCCTCAATTCGCGCAATTTCGGCGCTGCGCGCTCGTCGTTTCATGCGATCCTGCAAGCGCACGGAGATGCGGTGATCCCGGTCATGGCCGATCTTCAGACGCCGCCGTCGCTGATTGTAAAAATGTACAGGCTTTGGAAGGAAGGCGCACGCTGCGTCATCGCCGTCAAAAAGCCGATGCAGGAAACCGCCTGGCTGCGCCTCTCCAGATCGGTTTTTTACAAGATCATGCGCCGTTTCTCGAAGATCGAGCAAATCCCCCATTTCATGGGCTATGGCCTGTACGATCAGAAAATCATCGAGACGCTGCGCGGCCTCAACGAGCCGGAGCCCTATTTCCGCGGCCTCATCATGGAAGTCGGGTTCGAGCGCGCTTTCATCGAATACGAGCAGCCGCAGCGCAAGCACGGAAAATCGAGCTATAATCTTACCTCGCTGATCGACTATGCCTTGATCGGATTGTCGTCATCCTCGCGGGCGCCGTTGCGGATGATGACGTTTTTCGGCTTTTTCGTATCGCTCGCCTCTTTCCTTGCCGGCCTGGCCTATCTGATCGTCAAACTGCTGTTCTGGTACAGCCTGCCGGTCGGCGTCGCCCCGGTGCTGATCGCCATTTTCTTCCTCTCGTCGGTGCAGCTTTTCGCGCTCGGCGTGGTGGGCGAATATATTGGCCTCCTGCTCAATTATTCCCGCAATTTTCCGCTGGTGATCGAGAAGGAGAGGATCAACTTCTGATTCTTCCGCTCGCAATTTTATCGGTCAGGCAATTCGTATCGGTCAGGCATGACGCAACACACCCGTTTCGAGGAAATCGGCGCCTGTTTTGCCGCGCTCGACCGCTCGCCGCTCGATGTCGGGCGGGGCGTCTGGATTTATGGCGCAGGCGGCTTCGGCCGTTCGCTCGGCCGCGCGCTCGCAGGCGCGGGCCTGCCGCTGCTCGGATTCATCGACCGCAAGAGCGAAGGCGCGATGCAGGTCGACGGGCGCCCCTGCATTCACCCCGAACGGCTTGCCGACGCCGATTGCGAAGGCGCCTTCTATCTGCACGGCCTTCTCAATCATTATTTTTCTTCCCGCGACATCGTCGATTGGGCGGCGACCCGTCCGTTCGCCGGCCTGCTCTTCGCCAGCGATCTCTACCGCTCGCCCGCATTTTCCGTTTGCAATTACTGGTTCGACAATCCGGAGCGCACGCTGGGCGAGGCCGGCCTCATCCGCCAGGCATTCGAGGCGCTCGACGACGAGGAAAGCCGCGCGCTCATGCGCGACCTGCTCGCCTATCGCCTCCATAACGACCCGCGCCGGCATCCCCGCGTGGACAAGGCCGGCATGTATGTCCCGGATTTCCTGCCCTTGCGCGCTGCGCCGCTCACATTCGTCGACGGCGGCGCCTATAATGGCGACACGCTGGAAGATCTTTTACGCGCCGGCGTGAAGATCGCCGACTGGATCGCCTTCGAGCCCGATAGCGCAAATCTGGAGGCGTTGCGGGCGACCGCTGCGCGGCGCGCGGACGAAATCGGCGCTTACTCGCTTTTCCCGTTTGGCCTGTCCGACCGCAACGGCCTCGTCGGTTTTGCCAGCGACGGGGGAGAAGCCTCGCATGTCGTGGACAATCCTGGCCCCGGTTTCAAGGGGGCGACAATCGCGGTTGCGCGCCTCGACGATGTGGTGAAACGTTCGCAACCCGCCTATGTGAAACTCGACATCGAAGGCGCCGAGCCTGCGGCCTTGCGCGGCATGGAGCGGTTTCTGTCGGAAGGAAACATGTTCGCGCTGAGCGTCTACCATCGGCCGGACCATCTTTGGACGATACCGCTGTGGCTGCGAAAAAAACTGCCGAATGCGCGCCTGCGGCTGCGCCAGCACGGGCATCACGCCTTCGACACGGTGCTCTACGCCTGGACTGGCTCGGATTAATGCCGCAAGAGACGTCATGACGCTCCCCGCCAAGATCAAAATCAAAGCCAAGGCATGGGATTTTCTGGCGGCGTTTCCGCTCGTCTGCTGGTT
>JBKDZW010000059.1:0-9402 GCA_047971685.1 Rhodoblastus sp. | reverse complement strand
TCGTATCGGCTATTTCGAGGCTTTCGGCAAGCGCGATCCCGGTGCGGACGACGCGATGCGGCTGGATTCGATTTTTCGCATTTTCTCGATGACCAAGCCGATCGTCTCGATTGCGATCATGCAATTGGTCGAACAGGGCCGCATTCTGCTGGCCGATCCCCTGTCGAAATATATTCCGGCCTTTGCCGAGACCAAGGTAGGCGTCGTGCGCGACGGCGAACTTGCGCTGGTTGCGCCCGACAGGGCGATCACCATTCAGGATCTGCTGCGCCACACGTCCGGCCTGACCTACGATTTCGTCGGCGAGCATCCCGTGCAGAAACTTTACGCGAAGGCCAATCTCGCGCGGCCCGACCAGACCAACGCCGATCAGGCCGCAGCGCTCGCCAGACTGCCGCTGCTCAACCAGCCCGGCGCCGCATGGGATTACAGCCGCTCGACCGACGTGCTCGGGCGCATCGTGGAAATCGTGACCGGCAAGCCCCTTGGCGCAGCGCTCGATGCGCAGGTTCTCGAGCCGCTGGGCATGAAGGACACGGCTTTCAGCGCGCCGGAGAAAAAATTCGACCGTATCGCCGAGCCCCTGGCGGTTGATCCCGATACCGGCCAGCCGGTGAAATTGTTCAACGCCAAGCGCGCGGCCACATTTGAATCCGGCGGCGGCGGCCTGGTGTCGACAGCGCTCGATTATGCGCGTTTCTGCGCGATGCTTGCGGGCGAGGGCACGTTTGGCAAGGAGCGCATCATCGGCCGCAAGACGCTCGAACTGATGCGCAGCGACCATCTGGGCGACCATGTGCGGCGCGGGTCGGACCTTCTGCCGCCCGGCCATGGCTTCGGCCTCGGCTTCGCCGTGCGCACCGCGCCCGGCATGGCCGTCATGCCGGGCTCGCCGGGCGCCTTCTATTGGGGCGGCATCGCCGGCACCACCTTCTGGATCGATCCCAGAGAAAAATTATTCGCGCTCATGATGATCCAGGCGCCGGGGCAGCGCGATTATTATCGCATGCTGTTCCGCACGCTGGCCTATGCGGCGATCGAATAAGGTTTCACGCAAACAGGCTGCGCCGGGGCGGATGTTTCGGCGCCGACGAAAGCCGGGCTGCTCTATGCGAGCTTGGCCTCGCCGCCGCCGGCGCCGATCCAGGGCTGATGATTGGCCATCAGCACGCGCCAGCCGCTTTCGCGCGCATTGCGCAGAATATCGAGGCGGGTGACGGAACAATTGTCCGTCGTGAACGCCATCATGCTTCTGGGCGCGAGATTGAGGGCAATCCCGATAGCTGCGCGGATCGTGCCGCCATGGGCGACAACGACAATGTCGCGTGACGCATGGGCTGTCGCCAATTGTTCGATGCCTGTGCGCGTCCGTTCGATCAGATCGACAAAACTTTCGCCATTGGGCGCGCGTTCCTCGGGCGGGTTGAACCAATGGCCTGCGGGCGAGGGTTTGACGTTGCGGAAAAACTCGATGCGGTTGAGCCCCTGCCAGTCGCCGAGATTTTGTTCCGCAAACTCCGCCATGGCGACAGGCGCATTTGCAGCGTAAGCGGCGGCGTCGGGGTGGCCTGCGGCGAAGATGGCGGCCGCCGTCTGCTTGGCGCGCCCGAGATTGCTGGTCGCCCAGACCGCGCCTGCCGGCAGGGAGCGCGCCAGCCCCTCGAACACATGGGTGTCGCTGCAATCGCAGGGCAGGTCGCGCTGACCGTAGATGCAGCCGTTGTCCACGCGCACCGGGGCGTGGCGCACCCACCAGAATCGCGTCGCCACGAAATCATCGAGGCCGGGCGGCTTTTGGTCGGTATTGAAGGCTGCGCCGAGTTTCTGGGTCACAGGAAGCTCCTTTTGCGGTTTGCCCGTGTCACGTTTGCCTGTGTCACGTTTGTCTTTGTCACGTTTGCTTTGCCGCGTTTTGCCCGCTTTCGACGAAAATGTCCGTACGCATTTCCGCACAGGCTCCATGCGCGGGATATTCGCAATGGAAACTATCGGAGCGCGTCCTGCGCGGCTATCCTGAGTGAAACATGGAGGAAAACATGACAGGTCGGTTGGCGGGCAAGGCGGCGATCATCACGGGCGCCGGCAGCGGCATCGGGCGCGCGAGCGCGCTTTTGTTCGCGCGCGAGGGCGCGCGGCTGCTGATCGCCGACCGGGCGGAGGAGGGTCTCAACCAGACGGTCGAAATGATCCGGAAGGCCGGCCAGTCGGCCAGCGCGCTGACGATGGACGCCGGCAACGAAGACGACGTGCAGAAACTCGTCGATACCGCGATCCGCGAATTCGGCGGGATCGACGCCATCTACGCCAATGCCGGAATCAGCGGCGGCATGACGACCCTTTTCGATGCGACGGTCGAGCAATTCAACGAGATTTTGCGCATCAACGTGGTCGGTCCGTTTTTGGCGATCCAGAAGGTCGCGCCGCACATGATCAAGCAGGGCGGCGGTTCGATCGTCTGCACGGCGTCGGTGGCGGCCTTGCGCGCCAATGCGGGCAACGTGCTCTACAGCGCGAGCAAAGCCGGCGTAATCGCGCTGGCGCAAACGAGCGCCAATGCGCTGATCGGAACGGGTGTGCGCGTCAACGCCATTTGTCCGGGGCTGATCGAAACGGGCATGACGCGACCGTTGTTTGAACTTGCGCGCGCGCGCGGGACGGATTCCAAGATAGGCCAGCTCAATCCGCTGCAACGCGCCGGACGGCCCGAAGAAATTGCGGCGATGGCGCTGTTTCTGGCGAGCGACGACGCCTCTTATGTGAACGGGCAGGCCTTTCCGGTGGACGGCGGATTGTCCTCCACCCATCCGTTCGCCAAGCCGCGGAAGTAAAACAGAGGAAGCAGGGCGGAAATCGTCTTTCGGCCGGGGCGCTGCGGAGAGCCGGGAGCCGGAGGCTTGCGCCAGCGCCCGGCTCCCGGACCGGCCTTTCGGCCGGTCCGGGACGATTCTGGCGGCCGATATTTCATTCCGCCCGTTTGCAGGCGCGATTTGCCCGCTCAATAGCCCCTGATCTTTGCGACACGATTGGCGTGGAAGCGGGCGTCGCCGAAGAACTCCTGGGCGGCGCGCGCGCGCTTCATGAACAGGCCGATGTCGACGGCGTCGGTCATGCCGATGCCGCCGTGCATCTGTACGGCCTCCTGCACGGCAAGATTGGCCGACGCGCAGGCGCGCGCCTTGGCGACGGCGACGTGCGCGCGCGCCTTTTGCGGGTCGGCATCGAGCATCTGCAAGGCTTTCAGCACGGCGGCGCGTGTGACTTCGAGTTCGCAATAGAGATGGGAGGCGCGGTGCTGGAGGCCCTGGAATTCGCCGATCGTCCTGCTGAATTGTTTGCGCTCCCTGAGATAGGCCATGGTGCGGCCGAAGGCTTCTTCGCCGACGCCGACCAGTTCGGCTGCCGCGCAGGCGCGTCCTGCATCGAGAATGGCTTCGACGAGCGGCGCGCCGGCGTCGACCTCGCCGAGCACGGCGTCGGCGTCGATTGCGACATTGTCGAAATTTATGCGCGCAGCATTATGCGCATCGACCATGATCGTGCGTTCGATCGAAACGCCCTTGGCCTTGGGATCGACGAGAAGCAGGGTCACGCCGTCCTTGTCGTCGACATTGCCTGCCGTGCGCGCGGTCACGATCAGGAGATCGGCGACATGGCCGTCGACGACGAAGGTTTTTGCGCCCGACAGCGTGAAGCCGTTGCCGGAGCGCCTGGCTGTGGTTTCGATATGGGCCGGCGTGTGCTTGGGTTTTTCGTCCAGCGCCGCCGCCATGAGCAGGTCGCCGGCGGACAATTTCGCCAGAAGATCGGCGGCACGAGAACCGCCTGCGCGTTTCAGCGCCGTTGCGCCGAGCACGGATGTCGCCAAAAACGGCGAGGGCATGAGATTGCGGCCGATCTCCTCCATGACAATGCCGGCTTCGACATGGCCAAGGCCCGTGCCGCCGTTTTCTTCCGGCGCGAGAATGCCGGCAAAGCCCATTTCTGCGAATTCCTTCCAGATTTCGCGTGAAAAACCGTTGGCGTCGCGGTCGTCGCGCAATTTGCGCATATGGGCGACGGGCGCGCGGTCGGCGATGAGCCCGCGCGCGGTGTCGGCGAGCATGGATTGTTCTTCGGTGAGGACGAGAGCCATTTGATCGGATCCTGTAATCGTCAGAGGCGGTCAGTCGAAGAAGCAAGCGCTACGCGGCAATCCCCCGGGGATGGATTGCTTAGCGCCCGGCTCCTTGCAATGACGGCGCGCATTGATGGGTTCACGCGCCCGGCAATTCGAGAATGCGCTTGGAGATGATGTTGAGCTGCACCTCGCTGGTGCCGCCCTCGATCGAATTGGCCTTGGTGCGCAGCCAGGCGCGCGGCGCCTCGCCTTCGCTTGAGCGTTCGCTCTCCCATTCCAGGCCATCGGAGCCGAGCGAGGACATGACGAGTTCGTTGCGGCGCTTGTTGAGTTCCGTGCCGTAATATTTGAGGAAGGAGGAATAGGCGGGGTGGGCCTGTTTGGCCTTCATCATGTCGCCGGCGCGCTCCATCGCGATCGCGAAGGCAAAGGCGTCCACGTCGAATTCGGCGATGTCGGCGCGCAACAGCGGATCGGCCAGCGTTCCATTCTCGACGCCGACGGATTGCGCGGCGAGCTGGCCGAGCGGGCGCCCGCCGCCAAGCCCCATGGCGCCGATCATGTCGCGCTCGTGGGTGAGGAGATATTTGGCGACGTCCCAGCCGCGATTGAGCGTGCCGACCAGATTTTCCTTTTTCGCCTTCACATCGGTGAAGAAGGTTTCGCAGAACGGCGACTTGCCGGAGATCAGCAGAATCGGGCGGGTCTCGACGCCGGGCGTCGTCATGTCGAACAGCAGGAAGGAAATGCCTTCATGCTTTTTCGCCTTGGGATCGGTGCGCACGAGGCAGAAAATCCAGTCGGCGTAATTGGCGTAGCTCGTCCAGATCTTCTGGCCGTTGATGAGATAATGGTCGCCCTTGTCTTCGGCCTTGGTTTGCAGCGAGGCGAGATCGGAGCCCGCGCCCGGCTCCGAATAGCCCTGGCACCAGCGGATTTCGCCGCGCGCGATTTTTGGCAAATGTTCCTTTTTCTGCGCCTCGTTGCCGTATTTCAGCAGCGCGGGGCCAAGCATCCATATGCCGAAACTGTCGAGCGGCGACCGGCATTCGAGCGCGCGCATTTCCTCGCGCAAAATCTTGACTTCGTCCTTGGAGAGGCCGCCGCCGCCATATTCCTTGGGCCAGTCCGGCACGGTCCAGCCGCGCGCCACCATGCGCTCGAGCCATTGCTTCTGCGCTTCGTTCTTGAATTTCCAGTTGCGCCCGCCCCAGCAGCGGTCCTCGTCGTCCTCGGGCGGCGTGCGCATTTCCGGCGGGCAATTGGCTTCGAGCCAGGCGCGCGTCTCGCGCCGGAATTGTTCGAGATCGGTCATCGGTCAAACTCCTCGATTTTCAGGCATGCGGCGCAATGGGCTCAGTCCATCGTCACCACGACCTTGCCCATGGCCTTGCGGCTCGACAGCCATTCGATGGCCGCGCCCGCTTTATCCAGCGGAAAACGCTCGGAAACATAGGGCTTGATCGTGCCCTTGGCGTAGAGGTCCATCAGTTCGCGGACGTTTTCCTGGTGACGCTTGGGGAAGCGGCGCACGAAATCGCCCCAGAATATGCCGAGCACGTCGCAGCCCTTCAAAAGCGCGAGGTTGAGCGGAAGTTTGGGGATGCCGGCGGGAAATCCGACGACCAGGAAGCGGCCTTCCCAGGCTATCGCGCGCAAGGAGGCTTCCGCGTAATCGCCGCCGACGGGATCGTAGATCACGTCCGCGCCGTTAGGGCCGCAGGCCTTCTTGAAGAGATCGGCGAGCGCCTTCTGGCCTGCCTTGTCGAAGGGGCCGGAGGGATAGACAACCGCTTCGTCCGCGCCGTGTTTTTTGCAGAAATCGGCCTTTTCCTGCGAAGAAACGGCGGCAATCACCCGCGCGCCCATCGCCTTGCCGAGTTCGACCGCCGCAATGCCGACGCCGCCGGCCGCGCCCAGAACCAGCAGGGTCTCGCCCGCCTTGAGCCTGGCGCGGTCCTTGAGGGCGTGGTGCGAGGTGCCATAGGTCATCAGGAAGGCGGCGGCCTCGTCATGGGGCATGATTTCGGGAATTTTGACGGTCCTGCCGGCGTCGACCACGACCTTTTCGGCCATGCCGCCCCAGCCGCAGGAGGCGAGAATCCGGTCGCCAACCGCTATCCCCTCCGTCTTCGGCCCCACGGCCGAGATAATGCCGGAAATTTCGCCGCCAGGCGCAAACGGGCGCTGCGGCTTGAACTGATACATGTCGCGGATGATGAGCGCGTCGGGATAATTGACGCCGCAGGCCTTGACGTCGACGACGACCTGGCCGGGACCGGCCGCAGGATCGGGCAATTGCTCCAGGCGCAAGGCCTCGGGTCCGCCGACCTCGCGGCTGATGACGGCTTTCATGCGGTTTCCTCCTGATTGCATTTGCAGATTTGGAATTTGCGGATTTGCGCCTTGCGGCGGCGCAGTCTCGCGCTGAATTGTCCGACAAGATAGTGCGAAGCGATCTGGATGGGAAGATGCGCGCGCCAAATGCGCGCCAGACGACGTTCCGGATTTGGCTGGCGGCGAAAAATCTTCTATCCCCACGGGCGCAAGGCGGCCGGTTCGGGCTGCGGCCGAAACGGATGAAAAGGGGACGCGCAGGTGTCGCTGAGCGATCACCCAAAGCCAGATGGGCGTATTCCGGCGACAGGCGCGCGCCCGCCCGCCGGAGCGTCCGTTGTGGCCATCGCCTGGCGGGGCCGGGCCGGGTATGCCGCATGATCGCCCCTGGCCTTGCATTCCTGACCCTGGCGATCTGGCTGACGCTGATTTTTTCGCGTGGATATTTCTGGCAGGCGCGCGAAAACGACGACATGCTTGCGCCGGTCGCCCCCGAGGTTGCACGCGACTTGTGCGTGACCGCCATCGTGCCGGCGCGCGACGAGGCGCAGACCATTGCGCGCTGCGTTGCAAGCCTGCTTGCCCAGGACAGCGCGGTGCGGTTCGATGTCGTCGTGGTCGACGACCAGAGCAGCGACGGCACGGGCGATCTTGCCCGCAACGCCGCCCGCCAAGCAGGCGCCGAGGATCGGCTGAGCGTGGTGCGCGCCGAGAATCCGCCGTCCGGCTGGACAGGCAAGATCAACGCCATGCGGGCGGGCCTCGCCTTTGTGGACGCGCGCCCGCAAAACAAAGCGCCGCGCTACGTTCTTTTCACCGATGCCGACATTGCGCATGCGCCCGATACGCTGGCGCGCCTTGTGGGCGGCGCCGAACAGGGCGGCCTGACGATGGTTTCGCTGATGGCGAAACTTGCCTGCGACAGCAGGGCCGAACGCTGGCTTGTTCCCGCCTTCGTCTATTTCTTCCAGATGCTCTATCCCTTCGCCTGGGTGAACGATCCCCGGCGGGAGATGGCGGCGGCCGCCGGCGGCTGCATGCTGGTGCGGCGCGAGGCCCTTGCGCGGGCGGGCGGGCTGGAAGCCATCCGCGACGCCTTGATCGACGATTGCGCGCTGGGCGCTGCGATGAAAAAGACCGGACCTGTCTTTCTGGGCCTGACGGAGCGCGTGAAAAGCTTGCGGCCTTATCCGCATCTTGCCGACATAAGGCGCATGGTGACGCGCTCGGCCTATGCGGAACTCGACTATTCGCCGCTCAAACTTCTGGGCGCAACGCTCGGCATGCTTTTGACCTTCATTGCGCCCGCCGTCCTTGCAGGCCATGGCGATGCGACGGCCGGCATGATGGCGCTTGCCGCCTACATGCTGATGGTTCTGTCCTATCGGCCGATGCTGCGCTTCTATGGCCTGAGCGGATGGCGCGGCCTGTTTCTGCCTGTCGTCGCCGCATTCTACATGGCCTTTACGATTGAATCCGCGCTGGCGCATATGCGCGGGCGGGGCGGGGCGTGGAAAGGTCGCTATCAGGCGGCCGGCAGCGTCTTGTCGGGGAGGGCGCCGGAATGAACGAGGTCGCCGCCGTATCCTCGGGCAAGTCGCATGGCGACGAGAATTTTCCGGTCGCAGCCCTGCTGGCGCCGCGCTATCGCGCGCCCGTGCTTGCCTTCTATCATTTCGTGCGCGCCGCCGACGATGTGGCCGACCATGCGACGCTTGCGCCCGAACGCAAGCTCGCGTTGCTCGAGGGACTTGCGCGCGCGCTTGCGGGCGAAGGGCCAGACGATCCGATCGCCACGCCGCTCCGGCGCGTATTGGAGGAATGGAAGCTCCCGCCGCGCCATGCGCTCGATCTCATCGAGGCGTTCAAGCTCGACGTGACGAAGACGCGCTATCGCGATTTCGACGATCTCGTGGATTATTGCCGGCTGTCGGCCATGCCGGTCGGGCGTTACGTTCTCGACCTGCACGGCGAGAGCCGCGACACATGGAAAGCCAACGACGCATTGTGCGCAGCTTTGCAGATCATCAATCACTTGCAGGATTGCGGCAAGGATTTTCGCGGTCTGAACCGGGTTTATCTGCCGCAGGACACGATGCTGAAACACGGCGCGAATGTCGAAATGCTGGGCGCGGCGCAATCTGCGCCGCCCCTGCGCGCAACCATTGTCGAACTCGCGCGGCGCACACAAGAACTTCTGGACGAAGGCGCCGGCTTTTCCGCACAAATCCGCGATGTCAGGCTTTCGATGAATGTCGCGGCGATCCACAAACTCGCGGAGCGGCTGACGGCCGGGCTTTTGACGCGCGATCCGCTCAGCGAGAAAGTCCATGCCTCCAGGGCCGGTTTTGCGATGGTGGCGTTCGGCGCGGCGGGCGGCGCGCTGTTGCGGCGCGGCCTGTCCTTCGTGTCGGGCGCAGGCGGGGAGAGCCGATGAGCCGGAGGCGGGATGACGCGATGAACCGGAGGCGGGATGGCGCTATGAGCCGGAGGCGTGATGGCGCGATTAGCCGGAGGCGGGATGACGCGATGAGCCGCAGGCGGGATGACGCGATGAGCCGCAGGCGGGATGGACGATGAGCGCGGCGCAGGACCAGCAGGCGAAAGCTGCGGGCTCGTCGTTTTATGCGGGCATGCGCATATTGCCGTCCGAAAAACGGCAGGCCATGTACGATGTCTACGCCTTCTGCCGCGCGGTTGACGATATTGCCGACGGCGACGCCCATCAGGACGATCCCGCCGGCGCCATGCAGCGCTGGCGTGCGGGCGTTGACGCGCTTTATGCCGGCGGCCCGGCGGGCGAGGCCGCCGTTCTTGCGCCGCATGTCGCCCATTACGGCCTCAAGCGCGAGGATTTCATCGCCGTCATCGACGGGATGGACATGGATTTGCGCGGCCCCGTGGTTGCCCCCGACGCCGCCACGCTCGATCTTTATTGCGACCGCGTG
>JBKDZW010000058.1:0-21792 GCA_047971685.1 Rhodoblastus sp. | reverse complement strand
GCCTTGGTGACGGCCAGAATGCCCTCGCCATGAAAGATTTCGCCCTCGCCGAGCTTGAGGCTCTCGATTTCGGCGGCGAACGAGCGCTCCATGTTTCCTCCCTGATTTTTCCGGCGAAACTACCATGTTTCGCGTAGGCGCGTCTTGAGCCTGCCGCAACCGGCGAAATGTCTCGGGCCACGGGCCGGGCGCGGGAAAGCCGATAAGTCGCCAGAGGGGCCGCCACATGGACGGGCCTTGCCTTTCCGGCCGATTTCGCCTTATAAGCGCCCCCTGAACCGCCCGGCCAGTGATGGGCTGCCGTGGCGGTTTTTCCTCGCTCCTTCAAAGCGAACAACCCGGACCGGCCTTCCGGCACGGTCCAATGGAGAGCAAAATGCCCAAGCTGAAGACCAAGTCGGGCGCTAAAAAGCGCTTCAAGATCACCGGCTCCGGCAAGGTGGTCTATGCCCAGCGCGGCAAGCGCCACGGCATGATCAAACGCACCAAGAAGCAGATCCGGAACCTCCGCGGCACCGCCATCATGTTCAAGACGGATGGCGACAATGTGAAGAAATATTTCCTGCCCAACGGATAAGTTCCAACCCTTTCAAGGAGTTCTGCAATGGCTCGCGTCAAGAGAGGCGTCACCTCGCACGCCAAGCACAAAAAGACCCTGAAGGCCGCCAAGGGCTTTTACGGTCGCCGCAAGAATACCATCCGCACGGCCAAGGCCGCCGTCGACAAGTCGATGCAATACGCCACGCGCGACCGCAAGGCCAAGAAGCGCGTGTTCCGCGCGCTGTGGATCCAGCGTCTCAACGCCGCCGTGCGCGAGGCCGGCCTGACCTACAGCCGCTTCATCGACGGTCTGAACAAGGCTGGCGTCGAGATCGACCGCAAGGTTCTGTCCGAACTTGCCATCGCCGAGCCGGCCGCTTTTGCGGCCATCGTCGAAAAGGCCAAGGCGGCTCTGCCCAAGGCGGCTTGATCCTCGAAGGATTTACCGACGAAAAGCCCGCCGGACGGCGGGCTTGTTGCGTTTGGGCCAGATTTCCCGCATTTCTCGACATCTCGCCGTCCGCATGGCACAAGCCGCGCAAAACCCCGTGCAAATTTCTTTGTGAGCAGGGCATGTCCGACCACCAGACATTAGAAACAGACATTCTCGGCCAGATTTCAGCCGCCGGCGACGAGGCGGCGCTCGAAAGCGTGCGTGTTTCGGCCCTTGGCAAGAAGGGCTCCGTCTCGGCGCTGCTGGCCGCCCTAGGCAAAATGGCGCCCGACGAGCGCAAGAGCGCAGGCGCGGCCATCAACGCGCTGAAAGATCGCGTTGCGGAAGCGCTCGCCGAACGTAAAACGGTTCTGAAGGGCGCAGCCCTCGAGGCCCGTCTTGCATCCGAAACGCTCGACGTGAGCCTGCCGGTGCGCGCGGGCGGCCCCGATACGGGCCGCATCCACCCGATCAGCCAGGTGATGGATGAACTGACCGAAATCTTCGCCGACATGGGCTTTTCGGTCGCCGAAGGCCCCGACATCGAGACCGACGACTACAATTTCACCAGGCTGAATTTCCCGGAAGGCCATCCGGCCCGCGAAATGCACGACACCTTCTTTTTCAACCCCGGCGAAGACGGCAAGAGGAAGCTTTTGCGCACGCACACCAGTCCCGTGCAGGTGCGCGCAATGCTCTCGCAAAAACCGCCGATCCGCGTGATCTGCCCTGGCCGCACCTATCGCATCGATTCGGACGCGACCCATACGCCGCAATTCCATCAGGTCGAGGGCCTCGTCATCGACAAGACCGCGCATATGGGCCACCTGAAATGGGTGCTGGAGGAATTCTGCAAGGCGTTCTTCGAGGTCAGGAACGTCAACATGCGCTTCCGCCCCTCCTTCTTCCCCTTCACCGAACCGTCGATGGAGGTCGATATTCAATGCCGCCGTCAGGGCGGCGAAATCCGCTTCGGCGAGGGCGAGGACTGGCTCGAAATTCTGGGCTGCGGCATGGTCCATCCCAATGTGCTCAGGAACTGCGGCCTCGATCCCGAGGTCTACCAGGGCTTTGCCTGGGGCATGGGCATCGACCGCATCGCCATGCTGAAATACGGCATGCCGGATCTGCGCCCCTTCTTCGAGGCGGACGTGCGCTGGCTGTCGCACTACGGCTTCCGGCCGCTCGACTTCCCGACGCTGGCGGGCGGGCTGAGCGCGTGAGGTGAGGAGAGGAACAATGGTTTCCGTTGCTCGAGCACAACAAATTGCGACCGAAATTCTCAGTCAGCGCTTCGGGAAAGAAAATTTTCTAAGCGCCGATGTGGTGCCGGACGAAGATTATTCCGGCGCGCCGATCCTTCGTGTATCGGCGCATTTTGGCAAGCCGCTCGCCGAATTTGAAGGCTTGCTTGACAGCGTGAACGCGATCCGGGACCGTTTGATCGAGGAAGGAGACGAACGATACGTCTTGATCACGCCCGAGTGGCTGGGTTCAGAGGATGAAGGCGATTCAGATGACGAGAACGATCCCGAGCGGGAGTTCCGTCAATGAAAATGTATGAACGGCTGTTATGGCTGGCTGACGACCTTGCCACGCGCGGCAAGAATAGTCTGACGCTCAAGAGGCGCGCGGTGAGCACCGCTTACTATGCGGTCTTTCACGCGCTGGCGCGAAGCTGCGCGGACGCTTTGCTGTCGTCAAAAGGAGCCGTCGACCGTAATTCGAAAAACTATGAGCGTGTATATCGCGCCCTGGATCACGGTCCGCTTCGAAATGCATTCGGCGCGTCGCCACTGAAGGATGATCCGGCATTCAAAGCCATCGGCAATCTTGTCGTCCGTCTCCAAATAGAGCGACATAACGCTGACTACCTACCTAGTCGTCGCCTTTATCGGCAATCCGAGTGCTTGTTGCTGATCAGCTCAGCGCGGCAAGCGATCAAGCTGCTGCGTGCGTTGGACGAAGATCGCCGCCTGACGCTCGCAACCAGCCTTCTTTTCAAGAATAGACCGTCATGAAATTCACCCTCTCCTGGCTGAAAGACCACATCGAAACCGAGGCCTCGCTTGCAGAAATCTGCGAGACGCTGACGCGCATCGGGCTCGAGGTCGAAAACGTGATCGACCCCGCGGCGGCGCTGAAGGATTTCATCATCGCCCATGTCGTGGAGGCAAAGCCCCACCCCAACGCCGACCGGCTGCGCGTGTGCATGGTCGATGTCGGATCGGGCGCGCCCGTGCAGGTCGTCTGCGGCGCGCCGAACGCGCGGGCCGGCATGAAGAGCGTGTTTTCGGCTCCCGGCGCATACATACCGGGCAAAAAGATCACGCTCGGCAAAGGCGTCATCCGCGGCGTCGAGTCGCTGGGCATGTTGTGCTCGGCGGCCGAACTCGAATTGTCGGAAGATCACGAAGGCATCATAGACCTGCCCGCCGATGCGCCTGTCGGCGCGCGTTACGCCGAGTTCATCGGCCTCGACGATCCCGTCGTCGAGATCAATCTCACGCCCAACCGGCCGGATGCGGCGGGCGTGTCGGGCATTGCGCGCGATCTTGTCGCTGCCGGTCTTGGCCGGCTGAAAACTCCGGCGGTCAAACCGCTCGCCGGCGCCTTTCCCTGCCCGGTCGACGTCACGCTCGATTTTTCGGGCGAAGATCGCCATCTGTGCCCGCAATTCGCGCTGCGCCTCGTGCGCGGCGTCAAGAACGGCCCCTCGCCGGAATGGATGCAGAAGCGCCTCAGGGCCATTGGCCTGCGCCCGATCAACGCGCTTGTCGACATCACCAATTACGTGACCTTCGATCGCGCGCGCCCCCTGCACGTATTCGATGCGAAAAAGGTCGCCGGCGATCTCGTCGTGCGCCGCGCCAAGGCGGACGAGGACGTGCTGGCGCTCGATGGGCGCACCTACAGGCTGGAGCCCGCCAATGTCGTCATCGCGGATTCCAGGGGCGTGGAATCCATCGCCGGCGTGATGGGCGGCGAACATTCCGGCTGCGATGAAAGCACGACCGACGTGCTGATCGAGAGCGCGCTCTGGGATCCCTACAACATCGCCAATACCGGTCGCCGCCTCGGCGTTTCCACCGACGCCCGCTACCGCTTCGAGCGCGGCGTCGATCCCGATTTCAACGCGCCCGGCTGCGATCTTGCAAGCGAACTCGTCATGCAATTGTGCGGCGGCGAGCCCTCGCAGATGATCGTGGCGGGCGAGGCGCGCAAGGCGCCGCCGCCCATCGTCTTCCCGTGGAGCGAGGTCGCCCGCCTCACCGGGCTCGAACTCGAGATTCCGGAAATGCGGACGAACCTCGAACGCCTCGGCTTCGAGGTCGAACCGACGCCCGGCAATTCGGATCGCGCTTATGTTCACATTCCCTCCTGGCGCCCCGATGTCGAGGGCAAGGCCGATCTGGTGGAGGAAATCGTTCGCATCGCCGGTCTCGATCGTGTGCGGTCGGCGCCCCTGGGCCGCGATTCGCATGGCGTCGCCGAACCCGTGCTGACGCTCTTGCAGCGGCGCGTGTCGGGCGCCCGCCGCGCGCTCGCTGCGCGAGGAATGCTGGAGGCCGTCACCTGGTCCTTCGTCTCGAAGGAACAGGCCGATATGTTTGGCGTCGCCATCCCGGCGTTGCAGCTCGCCAATCCCATCGCGTCGGATCTCTCCGACATGCGCCCGAGCCTTGCGCCGGGCCTGCTTGCGGCCGTCCGGCGCAACGCCGATCGCGGCAATGGCGATGTCGCGCTGTTCGAGGTCGGTCAGATTTTCCGCGGCGATGGCGAGCAGGACCAGTTCTACAATGCGGCGGGCCTGCGCCGCGGCACGGCCAGGGTCGGCGGCGCCGGCCGCATCTGGGGTTCTCGCGCGACATCCGTGGATGTCTTCGACGCCAAGGCCGATGCGCTGGCGCTGCTGGCTGCGCTCGGCGTTTCCGCCGGCGCCGTCCAGATCGTTCCCGGCGGCCCCGCCTTCCTGCATCCTGGCCGTTCGGCCAGCCTGCAATTCGGGCCGAAGAACGTGGTCGGCTGGTTCGGGGAATTCCATCCCGCCGTTCTCGAGGCGCTCGACGTCGAGGGGCCGATAGCCGCTTTCGAGATCACGCTCGATTCCGTGCCGCCGCCGAAAGCAAAGGCGACCAGGGCGAAGCCGAAACTCGAATTGTCCGATCTCATGCCGCTCGAACGCGATTTCGCCTTTGTCGTGGACCAGGCCACCCGCGCCGGCGATCTCCTTAAAGCCGTGCTTGGCGCAGACAGAGCGCTGATCGCAGACGCTGGCGTTTTCGATGTCTACGAAGGCGCGGGCGTGCCCGAGGGCAAGAAATCGGTCGCCGTCTCCGTCACTCTCGAGCCGCGTGAAAAAACGCTGACCGAGGCCGAGATCGACGCGGTCGCCGCCAAAATCGTCGCGGAAGCGGCGAAAAAGACCGGCGCGGTTCTGCGCGGATGATTGTCCGCCTCGCGCGCGAAGAAGACGCCGACGCGATCTGGTCGATCATCGGACCGACCATTCGCGCCGGCGAAACTTACGCCTTGCCGTCCGACATGAGCCGCCAGGATGCGCTCGCCTATTGGCTGGGCGCGGATCGCGAGACTTTTGTCGCGGAAGATGGCGGCGCGATTGTGGGAACCTATTACATCCGCGCCAATCAGGCGGGCGGCGGCGCCCATGTCTGCAATTGCGGCTACATGAGCGCCGCCGATCATATCGGCAAAGGCGTGGCGCGCGCCATGTGCGCGCATTCTCTCCAGTTTGCGCGTGAAAAAGGCTTTCGCGCCATGCAGTTCAATTTCGTGGTCTCGACCAACGTGCGCGCCGTGCGGCTTTGGCAGGCCCTGGGCTTCGAGATCGTCGGCCGGCTGCCGCAGGCTTTTGCGCATCCAAAGCACGGATTCGTCGACGCGCTCACGCTGTTTCGGGCGCTTTGACCCCGCCGCGCTCGGAGGGGGTGCGCCAAAAGCCCGTTTCGGCTATAGAGCGCGCATTGCCGGGGACAGAATCTATGGCCGATATGCGATTAGTTGTCATGGGCGCGGGCGGCCGCATGGGCCGCGCGCTCGTCAAGGCGATTACCGAGGCGAACGGTGTAAGCGTGTTTGCAGCGCTGGAGCGCGCAGGCTCCCCCGCGCTCGGCAAGGACGCGGGCGAGCTTGCAGGCGTGGGCGCGCTCGGCGTGCCCGTGACCGAGGATGCGCTCGCAGCCGTCGTCAACGCCGAAGGCATTATCGACTTCACCGCGCCGTCGGCGACGACGGAGCTTGCCGGGCTCGCAGCGCAAGCGCGCATTGCCCACATCATCGGCACGACCGGCCTGTCCGACGACGATCTCGCCAGCATCGCGGCGGCGGCCCGTCACGCGCCCATCGTGCGGTCCGGCAATATGAGCCTCGGCGTCAACGTGCTCGCCGTGCTCGTCCAGAAGGCCGCTGCGGCCCTCGGCCCCGACTGGGATATCGAGGTTCTCGAAATGCACCACCGCATGAAGGTGGACGCGCCTTCCGGCACGGCGCTGCTGCTGGGCGAAGCCGCCGCGCGCGGGCGAAAAATCAATCTGGCCGAACATTCCGTGCGCTCGCGCGACGGACATACGGGCGCGCGAAAAGAAGGCGACATCGGCTTTGCGACCTTGCGCGGCGGCACTGTCATTGGCGACCATTCGGTCATTCTCGCCGGCGCCGGCGAGCGCATCGCGCTTTCCCATCACGCCGAAGACCGCAGCCTCTTCGCCAATGGCGCGATCAAGGCGGCGCTCTGGGCGCGCGGCCGCAAGCCCGGCCAATATTCCATGCTCGACGTGCTCGGGCTGAACGACGGTTAGCGATGGCGCCGGTGCGCCGCCGCAACAGCCAACACATGTCCGATCAATCGAACCTATCCGAGGAGCTAAAATGGACCGCCTGCTCGTCCTCGTCCGTCACGGCCAGAGCGACTGGAATCTCAAGAACCTGTTCACCGGCTGGAAGGATCCGGGCCTCACGCCCAAAGGCGTCGAGGAGGCCAGGGCCGCCGGCCAGCGCCTGAAGGCCATGGGCCTGTCCTTCGACACGGGCTTCACCTCGGCGCTCTCGCGCGCGCAGAACACGCTGAAGCTCATTCAGGGCGAAATCGGCCAGCCCGATCTGCCCGTCACGCGCGACTTGGCGCTGAACGAGCGTGATTATGGCGATCTCTCCGGCCTCAACAAGGACGACGCCCGCAAGAAATGGGGCGAGGAACAGGTGCATATCTGGCGGCGCTCCTACGACATCGCGCCTCCCGGCGGCGAGAGCCTGAAAGATACGGTCGCGCGCGTGCTGCCATATTACTGCCAGCATATTCTCCCGCGCGTGCTGCGCGGCGAGCGCGTGATCGTCGCCGCCCACGGCAATTCGCTGCGCGCGCTCGTCATGGTGCTCGACGGCCTGACGCCCGAGACCATACCCTCGATGGAGCTCGATACCGGCGTGCCGCTCGTCTACCGCCTGAAGGCCGATTCGACCGTCGAATCCAAGAAAGTGCTTGCCGCGTGATCGAGCTTGCGCCGGGCCTCGACTATCGCCCGGCGTATTTCTCGCGGCCCCGGCAGGAGGAACTGGCGGCGGCGATCCGCGAGATCGTGCGCGCGGCGCCGCTGTTCACGCCAACCATGCCGCGCACCGGAAAAGCTTTTTCCGTGCGCATGACCAATTGCGGTCCGCTCGGCTGGGTGTCCGATATTTCGCAAGGCTACCGCTATCAGGCCGGACATCCCATAACCGGCGCGCCCTGGCCCGCCATGCCGGAAGCGCTTCTTTCGGCCTGGCGCGATCTGGCGGGTTTCGAGGCGCCGCCGGAGGCCTGCCTCGTCAATTTCTATGCAGCCGGCGCGCGCATGGGCCTGCATGTCGACGCCGACGAACAGGAGCCGCGCGCGCCGGTGCTGTCGATTTCGCTCGGCGCGACCTGTCTGTTTCGTTACGGCGGGCTCAAGCGCGCCGATCCCACGAAATCCATACGGCTTGCCTCGGGCGATGTGGTGATAATCGGCGGCGCCTCGCGGTTTTGCTATCACGGCGTCGACCGGATTTATCCCGCCACATCGACGCTTCTGGCCAATGACGCGCGCATCAATCTTACATTGCGGCGGGTGCTGCCTGCCTGAATGAGGGCGCATGGGCGCCGCGCATCTCCCGATCCTCGCGTCAATCGTGTTTTTTACGGTCGTTTTCCGAGGCAAGCGGCCAGTCGCCGGCGACTTCCTCCGGCGTCGCGCACAGGCCGCGCGCGCGCATAAAACGCCCGAGCGCCGGCGCTGCGGTGAATTTGGCGAAGGGAATGGCCAGAACGAGCCCTGCGACAAAGGGCAGGGCGAAGACGACGGCGCAGGGCGCGCCAATGGCCAGCAACGCGAGCAGCGCAAGCCCGAACAAGGCGCCCGGCCAGAACGGCGCCGCCGCGGCGGCCAGAGTGAGGTCGCGCGCGTCGCGGTTCTGGCCGCCCCAGGAGAGATCGCGGCCAAAGGGCAGGCCGACGAGAAACAGCGACGTGCGGAAAGCCGTTGCGGCGGACAAAAGATACGAGGCGGCGATCTCGCAGGCCGCGCCCGCGCAAAAGCGGGGCAGGCCGCCATAACGCGCGGTATCCGCGCCCAGGAGCACATCGGCATAGCCGGCAAGTTTGGGCGCAAGGCCGATGACGAGATAGGCGCAATAAAACGCAATCGCCGATGCTGCGGGAAAGGCTGTGGCGGCCTCGCCGTCGAAGGGTTTGAGCGCGCCCAGCAGCAGCATGATCTGCGAGGCCGGCAGCCCCAGAAACATCGAGATCGCCCAGACGAGCTGGAAGCGGCTGACCGGCGGCAAACCCGGCAGGCCAAGCAGCCGCCAGTACTGCATATTGCCCTGGCACCAGCGCAGGTCGCGGTTGGAAAACTCCACCATATCCGGCGGGTTTTCCTCGAAACTGCCGATTTCCAGCGGCAGCACGCGCACCTCGAAATTCGCGCGGCGCATCAGCGCGGCCTCTATCTGGTCGTGCGACAGAATGGGGCCGCCCGGCAGGACGGGCAGTTCGCAATGCGCGAGAAAGGGCCTGATGCGCACCAGCCCATTATGGCCCCAGAACGGGCCGCAATCGGCGCCCCACCAGGCGGCGCCCATCGTGTAGGAGCGCATGCCCGCGCGCATGCCGAACTGGAAGAGGCGCGCAAAGCCGGCGCGCGACGGCGCTCCCACGACGAGCGATTGCAGAATGCCGATCTTTGGATGGGCCTCCGCGATGCGCGCCAGCAGCAATACGGCTTCAGCGCGCATGAAACTGTCGGCGTCGAGCAGGATCATGCAATCGTAATCGCCAGCGCAGCGCGCGCAGAATTCGCTGATATTGCCGGCCTTGAAGCCGGAATTGCCGGTGCGGCGGCGATAATGTATGCGCGCCGCGATCTCCACCCGCGCCGCGCGCCAGTCTTCGATCGCGCGTGCTTCCGCAGCGCCGGTCGCCTCGTCGGACGTGTCCGAGAGCAGGTGATAGGAAAAGCGCCGGCCATCCTGCGTTGCGGAAAGCTCCGCCTCCATCAGGCGAAAGCGCCCGACAGCGCGGGAAACGTCCTCGTTGCGCACGGTCATGACCAGCGCATGGCGCTCGGCAAGCCGCACGTCGCGCGCGCCTGCTGCCGCAAAGGGCGCGGCGCTGGCCAGCCCGTCGCTGCGAAACCGCGTCAGCCAGAGGCCGATGAGGGCGTTGACGAAGCCGAGCGTCGCCCAGGGCGAACTGACGAGAAAGCAGACAAAGAATGCAATATCGAGCGCGCTCCACCCGCCGGCGCCGAGAATGCGGGCAAGCCACAGGCACAGGCCCGCATAAACGCCGAGATTGAGCGCGACCACGAATATGCGGCGGCGCGCCAGTTCGGCGCGCGTTTGCAGGCCGGCGGGAGTCATGGTTGTTTCCGGCGCCGTGATGGGCGAATGTCTCATCGGGACTTCTTGCCGCAAACCGCCGGTTTTCGGAAGCCTCAAGAAAGATGTCATGGATATGCGCACGCGCCGGGAGGGGGCCTCGAATGCGGGAGGCGGGCGTATTGCGCGCGCGCTCTGGCATGTCGCGCCTGGCCGCGCGGAATTGCGCGCGCAGGAACTCGCCAGGCCCGCCGAAAACGAGATTGTCGCCAAAACCCTTTATTCGGCGATCAGCCGCGGCACCGAGCGGCTGATTTTCAACGGGCAGGCGCCGGAAAGCGAATATGGCGCCATGCGCGCGCCCATGCAGGAGGGCGATTTTCCCTTCCCCGTGAAATACGGTTATTGCGCCGTCGCGCGTGTAGAGGCCGGCCCGCCGGACTGGGCGGGTCGCATTGTTTTCGCGCTCCATCCCCATCAGGACATGTTCGTTGCGCCCGCCAGCCTTGTCGCGCGCGTGCCGGACGCCGTGCCGCCGGCCCGCGCCACGCTCGCCGCTAATATGGAGACCGCGCTCAACGCGCTCTGGGATTCCGGCGCGGGGCCCGGCGACCGCATCGCCGTTTTCGGCGGCGGCGCCGTCGGCCTGCTGACGACCTGGCTGGCGGCGCGCCTGCCGGGCGCGGATGTAACCCTCATCGACCCCGACGATTCTCGTGCGCCAATCGCTCGTGCCTTCGGCGCGCGCTTTGAAACCGGCGCCGGCGGCGTACGTGAGAACGATGTCGTCTTTCATGCTTCCGCGACCTCGCCCGGGCTTGCCGCCGCAATCGCCGCCTGCGGGCTGGAGGCGCGTCTCGTCGAATTGAGCTGGTACGGGGCGCGCAATGTCGAGGCGCCTCTTGGCGGCGCCTTCCACGCCAGACGCTTGCAGATCGTCGGTTCGCAGGTCGGCCATGTCGCGCCTTCGCGCCGCCCGCGCTGGAACCATGCGCGCCGGATCGCCAAGGCGCTCGAACTGCTTGCCGACGACCGGCTCGACATGTTGCTCGCGGAGCGCGTGGCCTTTACCGCGCTGCCGCAGGAATTGCCGCGCCTGCTTGCGTCCGGCGCGTCAGGCGTTACACCGCTCGTCGTTTACGATTGAAAGGACATTCATGTTTGCGGTGGAAGTTCGTGCGCACATCATGATCGCGCATTCATTCAAGGGCGAATTGTTCGGCCCCGCCCAGCGTCTGCACGGCGCGACCTTCGTGATAGATGTCGCTTTTTTCCGCACGGAATTGACGCAGGACGGCGTGGTCGTGGATATCGGCCGCGCCCATGCCGCGCTAGAAGAAACCCTTGCCCCGCTCGCTTATCGCAATCTCGACGAACTCCCGCAATTCAAGGGCAGGCAGACGACGACCGAGTTCTTGAGCCGCCATATCTTTTTGCAGATGGCGGAGGCCGCCCGCTCCGGCGCGCTCGGGCCGGGAGGCGAGGGGGTCGAGCGCATTCGCGTCACCTTGCACGAATCGCATGTCGCGCGCGGCTGGTACGAAGGCGCGGTGTGAGCGCGCGTTTGCGGATCGACTTCGCCTTTCCCGGCGACCTTGCCGCGCCAACCGGCGGCTATGGCTACGACCGGCGCGTTATGAAAGAGCTGGGCGATCTCGGCTGCATCGTCAGGCCCGTCGCGTTGCCGGCGTCCTTTCCCTTTCCGACGCCGGACGATCTCGCGACGGCGCGTCGCCTGCTCGTATCGGACGCGCGCGATGCGCTCGTTATCGACGGGCTCGCCTATGGCGCGCTTCCGGCCGATCTTATAAGGGATCTCGCCCCGCGCCCGGTTGCGCTCGTCCATCATCCGCTCTTTCTGGAGGCGGGCCTCGAACCGGGGATTGCGCAAGGATTGAAGCGCAGTGAACAGGCAGCGCTCGCCGCCGCCGCCGCAACGATCGTCACGAGCCCGATGACGGCGCAGATCGTCGCGCGCGAATTCGGCGTTTCCAGTACGAAAATCTTTGTCGCGCAACCCGGCGTCGATGTGGCGTCTCGCGCCAAAGGATCGGCGGCGCCTGGCGCCAAGGGATCGTCGGACGTGGCGACGCGATTGCTTGCAGTCGGCTCGCTCACGCCCCGCAAGGCCTATGGCGATCTTTTTCGCGCGCTGTCCCGGATTACGGGCGACTGGAAACTGGTCGTCGCCGGCGCGCGCGATCTTGCGCCCGCCCATGCGCAAGCGCTCGAGGAGCTGATCGGGCGTAAAAATCTCGAAAGCCGCATTCGCCTCGCCGGCGCCATGAACGCGCAGGAGATTGCGGCCGCCTATGCCGGCGCCGATATTTTCGTCTCGTCCTCGCATTTTGAAGGTTTCGGCATGGCGATTGCGGAAGCCGTCGCGCACGGCCTGCCGGTTGTTGTGACGCAGGAAGTCGCCGGCGCCGGCGCTGCGCCCGCAGAGGGCGCGCTCGTCTATCCCGCAGGCGATGTGGCCTCGCTCGCCGCCTGCCTGCAACGCCTGATCGAAGACCGCGCATTGCGTGCGCGTTTGGGCGACGGCGCGTGGAGCGCAGCGCAAAGGCAGATGCGCTGGACAGATACCGCGCGCGCTGTTCTCGATGCCGTGCAGACTGTGGCGCGGTCATGAGCGGTTTCGACCCCGGCTGGCTCGACCTGCGCGAACCCGCAGATTTTCGTGCGCGCAATCCGCAGGTTCTCGCGCAATGCGCGGCATATTTTTCGGGCCGCGATCATCTGCGCATCGTCGATCTGGGTTGCGGCAGCGGCTCCAATTTGCGCGCGCTTTCCCCGCACATGCCGGCGCGGCAAAGCTGGCGCCTTGTCGATCATGACGCCAACCTGCTTGCCGCAGCGCGCGACAGGCTGACGCGCTGGGCGGATCAAGCGCGCGATGGCGCAGACGGCGCCCTGCATGTGTCGCGCGGCGGCAAGACGGTCGAGATCGAATTCGTCGAAGCCGATCTTGCGCTGGAAACAGCAGGCGTAATCGCCGGCGCGGATCTCGTTTCCGCCGCCGCCCTGTTCGATCTCGTTTCCGAACGATGGATGCGCGATTTCGTGGAAGCGCTCGCGCGCGCACGCACGCCCTTCTATACCGCGTTGACATATAATGGCGTGGAAATCTGGTCGCCCGGCGATGCGCGCGATGCGGAAATCCTCAAAAGCTTTCACGTCCATCAGGCGCGCGACAAAGGCTTTGGACCGTCGGCGGGACCGCGCGCGAGCGCCGTTCTTGCCCGATTGTTGCGCGCAAAAAATTACGAGGTCGCGCAAGGCGACAGCCCCTGGCGCCTCGCGCGCGCCGACGCCGCGCTGATCGGCGCGCTGGCCGATGGCGTGGCGCAGGCCGCTGCGGAAACGGGGTTCGTGGCGGCGGAAAGAATCGCGGCATGGCGGGCCGCCCGCGCCCGCGCCGAAGTCGAGATCGGGCATGCCGATATTTTTGCCTATCCCGTCTGAGGCGGCGGCGGCGAACGGATCAGCCCCCTGCGGTCTCGCGCAGACAGCAATCGAACAGAACATCCCGGGCGCCGAGCCTGTAGACCTCTGTTGTCGGCCGCAGCGCGTCCGCCAGACGCTCCAGCGGGCGCAATTGCAGACCGGCATGGCCGGAGCCGATGATCGTGCAGCCGAAAATCAGATGCAGGCGGTCGACCGCGCCGGCGTCGATAAAGGCAGAGATCGTCCGCGCGCCGCCCTCGATCAGCAGCCGCCGATAGCCGCGTGAAAACAGCGCGGCGACGATCGCCGAAGGCGCGATCCGCTTGTCTCGCGCAGGCAGGACGATGGTCTCGACGCCCGCAGGCGCGGCGCGTTGCGCGGCGCTGACGATGATGCGCGCGACGCCGTCGTCTGCAAGCCAGCGTCCCGCGCCGCAGACGCGCCCGCCCGGGTCGATGACGATGCGCGCAGGGCTGCGGCCCTCGACAAGGCGCACGGTCAATTGCGGATCGTCGGCGGCGATCGTGCCGGCGCCGACGACGACGGCGTCGACCGCAGCGCGCAGGCGATGGAGATGGTCGAGCCCCGCCTTGCCGTTGATGTAGCGGGATTCGCCGCTGATCGTGGCGATGCGGCCGTCGAGCGATTGGCCGAGTTGGGCGCCGACGAAAGGTTGCATGGCGCCGGCGCCGGCGACCCGCGCCAGCGATTCGGCCGCCGGCGCAAAGTCTTGTGCCGGGGCGAGGTTTTGCGCCGAGGCGGAATTTTGCGTCACCGCCAATCTCGCGTGAAAACTGTCTCAAGCTCCGGCATGGCGGGGATCATGCAGGATTCGGGGGGTAAAGGCGAGTGCCGCAGTTCCCTCAATAGGTCTCGACGTGATAGCGTCCCTGCGCGCGCATGTCCTCGCGCATGTCCTGCCATTTGATCTCGATGGCGCGGCAAATGTCGTCGAGCGCGGAATCGACGCCCTGCTCCATGCCTTTCAGACCGCAGACGTAGATATGCGTATTGTCGGATTTCAGCAGGCGCGACAATTCCTCCTGCTCGACGCGCATGAGATCTTGCACATAGACTTTCTTTTCGCCGGGAATGCGCGAATAGGCGAAATATTTGCCGAGCAGGGAATGCGGCACTTTCTGCAAGGGGCCGAAATAGGGCAGGTCGCTCGGGCGCCGCGCGCCAAAGAACAGCAGCATCCGTCCCGGCGCGCCCGGCGCCGTGCGCCGCCGCCATTCGGTGAAGGCGCGAAACGGCGCAGAGCCCGTGCCCGTGCAGATCATCACGATATTGGCGGAAGGGTCGTTGGGCATCAGGAAGGTCGCGCCAAACGGGCCCGTCACCTCGATCTTGTCGCCTTTTGCAAGATCGCAGACATAGTTCGAGCACACGCCACCGGGTTCGCGCTTCACGGTCAGCGCGAGATTATTGTGGTTGGGACGCTCGCCATGGCGGGGCGAGGCGATGGAATAAAGGCGGATGCGGTGCGGCTTGCCGTCGGCGTCCGCGCCCGGTGCGACAATGCCGATGGATTGCCCTTCGAGCACCGGAAAGGCGACATCGCCGAAGTCGAGAATGATGTGGTGGACGTCTACGTCCGAATCCTCGTGCGTCAGCCGGTAATTGCCTGTGACGGTGGCGATTACCGGCTTGTCGCGGTTGAAAAGATTGATCGAGGGTTTGGCGGCCGAGGCCGGCGCAACCGACTTTCCGCCCGCGCCCGTATGCGCGCTGTCGATCAGCGCCTGCACGTCATCGTCGATGGCTTCGGACGAGCCGGCGACGACGATTTCCTCCTGCGGCGGCAATTCCATCCACGAAAATTGTTCGTCGAGCGAATAGGCGTTTACGACGATGCGCCAATTGTCGATCGAGCCGGTGGGGCAGGGCGGAATGCAATTGAGGCACATTTCGCACTTGGCCGCGTCCACCACGTAATTGTTGGCGTCGTGTGAGATCGCGCCGACCGGGCAGGTTTCCTCGCAGGTGTTGCAGCGGATGCAGATTTCCGGGTCGATGAGATGCTGCTTGATCGGCGCGTTCATGGGACCATCCAGATGGCGGACATGTCATTTCCCTGCCGCGCCGAAGGCCCGGCCGGAAACCGGAAGACGTGAGGAGCATTCTGGCTCCCCGGCCGCTTGCAGCGCAAGCGTCGGGGAAGACCATGGTTCGCTGTTACGCGGCGATCCGCACATATTCGAAATCGCCGGGCTTGTTGTCGATGCCGACCCTGGGGGCAGCGATCCAGCCCGCATATTCGCCCGCGCCGAAATGGCCGGTCATCAGCGAGTTCAGATATTCGCCATCTGCGGAAGACGGCAGATAATCGTCGTGCGCCTTCGCCCAGTCGGAATCGCCGAGAATGAGACCCTTGGGCGTGACGTTGACGTTGCGGAACTCGCCGATCTTGCGGTTGAAGGCGACATGCGGCAGCTCGAGCCGGAAGGCGACGCCTTCCTTCTGGACGATGCGGTTCCAGCGCTCGACGCCCCTGGCGCAATCCTCGGAATAATCGTCGCGCAGGCGCATGTTGAGCGCGGTCAGCGCCGGCTCGTCGACAGCGGCGATCTTGCCGTCGATCAGTTTCAGCACCGGATAGGTCGCATTGGTCAAAACGTGATCGTCGTCGATCTTGGTTTCGCCGAAACGGCCTTTCAGGCCGGCATTGTAGAAATTCGCGCTGTTGGTGGAGATTTCGGCGCCGAACAGATCGAGCGTCAGCGAATAATGCAGGTTCAGCTTTTTCTGGATGGTCGGCAGGTCGATCACGCCGAGCGCGCGCACCTTGGCGATGTCGTTGGCATCTTCGATGCCGGCCTTCTTCATGGCCTCGCTGGTGCGCTGGATCGTGCGCCCCACGCCGGTCTCGCCGACGAACATGTGATGGGCTTCTTCCGTCAGCATGAAGCGGCAACTGCGCGACAGCGGATCGAAGCCCGATTGCGCGAGCGATTCGAGCTGCATCTTGCCGTCGCGGTCGGTGAAGAAGGTGAACATGAAGAAGGACAGCCAGTCCGGCGTCTTCTCGTTGAAGGCGCCGAGCATGCGCGGGCTGTCGGGATCGCCGGAGCGCCGCCGCAGCAATTCGTCTGCTTCCTCGCGGCCGTCGCGGCCGAAATATTTATGCAGCAGATAGACCATGGCCCAGAGGTGGCGGCCTTCCTCGACATTCACCTGGAAGAGATTGCGCAAATCGTAGAGCGACGGCGCGGTCTTGCCGAGATGGCGCTGCTGCTCGACGGAGGCCGGCTCCGTGTCGCCCTGGATGACGATGAGGCGGCGCAGCATGGCGCGATATTCGCCGGGCACTTCCTGAAAGGCGGGCTCGCCCTTGTGTTTGCCGAAATTGACCTTGCGGCCCTCTTCCTTCGGCGCAAGCAGAACGCCCCAGCGATATTCCGGCATTTTCACATAATCGAACTTCGCCCAGCCCTGCGGATCGACCGATACGGCGGTGCGCAGATAGACGAGCGCCTCCTGAAAGCCCTCTGGCCCCATGTCCTTCCACCAGTCGATATAGCCGGGGTGCCAGCCCTCGAGCGCGCGCAGCACGGTGCGGTCTTCGGTCAGGCCGACATTGTTGGGGATGCGGGTGGAATAATCGACGTTGATCGTGTCGGTCATGGCTGTCTCCTCAAATCATGCGTTCATCTGGAATTCCGTCTCTCCCCCTTGCGGGAAGGGGGAGGATCTGTGTCCCGGCCTAGAGCAATTCCAGCAAAAGCGGATACCGGTTTTGCGTCCGGAATTGCGGAAAATGAAATAGTTAGAGCGTTGCAATGGTTCAATGAAAAGTTGAAACGCTCTAGACGCGGCGCATGTCGTAGACGGGGCGCTCGCCGGTGCCGAATTTCGACAGCGCGCCTTCGGGGCCGACTGCGTTCGGGCGCTGGAATATCCAGTTCTGCCAGGCTGTGAGGCGTGCGAAAATTTTCGATTCCATGGTCTCGGGGCCGGCAAAACGCAGGTTTGCTTCAAGGCCCGTGAGCGCATCCGGCGAGAAACTCGTGCGCTCTTCCATGAACACGCGCATTTCGTCCGCCCAGTCGATGTCGTCGAGACCGAAGGTGACGAGGCCGGCGCTCTCGGCTTCGTCGGCCTCGAATTCGCGTGCGATTTCGCCTTCCAGTTCTGCAACCTTTTTCGGTTCGGCCAGAAACCGCGCCTGCAAGCGGGTCAGGCCGTGCGACATCGGATAGGCGCCGAAATTGAGTTTCGTGAGTTCGAGCCTGGCGGCGGGCCGGTTGTCGCCCTGCAATTTGCCGATCAGCATGTAGGAGCGGTCGCAGGCGAAAACGAGTTCGGCGAGCGTGCCGACAAAGCAGGAGCCGGGCTCGACGACCGCAACCAGAGTGCGCGAGGTCACGTCGATGCGCTTGAGCACGCGCTTCCAGTAATGGCGCACTTCGTGGGCGAACCAATCGTCCTTGTTGGCTTCGAGAAATTCGTCATAGGCGCGCACGGTCGCGGGCAAACCCTCGGTCTTGAACAGGAGCGCGCCGATCTCGTAGGCGTTGTTGCGCAGATGCAGGATGGCGTCGTCCAGTTCGCGCGCAACGCGCAGCGGCCAGAATTGCGCGCCTTGTTTTACCGCTTCCGCAGCGGATGCGGGCGGGGCGGCCTTGGGCGCGCGAACGACGATGACGGCAAGGCGCTGGCTGGCGTCGATATCGACTTTCACATGTGAATAATCGACGCCATCGGCGCGGAACCTGCGGTCGATCGCGCTGAGATTCACGCCGCCGGCCGGACCCTTGCGCGGCGAAGCGGCGGCAAGTTCGGCTGCCTTTGCGGCGATGCGCGCATCGAGTTTGGAGGGCGCAACCACTTCGTCCACCAGACGCCATTGCACGGCGCGGCGGCCCTTGACGCCTTCCTCGATCGTGCAGAACACGTCGGCGTGGTCGCGCCGCACCATGCGCTTGTCGACGACGCGGGTGAGGCCGCCGGTGCCCGGCAGCACCGCAAGCAGCGGCACTTCGGGCAGGGATACGGCGGTCGAGCCGTCGTCGATCATCATGATGTGGTCGGTCGCCAGCGCCAGTTCGTAGCCGCCGCCCGCCGCCGTGCCATTGACGACGGTGACGAATTTCTGTCCCGAATGCTCGGATGCGTCCTCCATGGAATTGCGCGTCTCGTTGGTGAATTTGCAGAAGTTCACCTTGTGCGGATGTTCCGAGCCCGCCAGCATGCGAATGTTGGCGCCGGCGCAAAAAACGCGGTCCTTGCCCGAGCGCAGAAGAACGACCTTCACGTTCGGATGCTCGAAGCGCAGACGCGCCAGGGCATCGGCAAGCTCGATATCGACGCCGAGGTCGTAGGAATTGAGCTTGAGCTCGTAGCCCTCGAACAGGCCGCCCTTCTCGTCCACATCCATGGCCAGCGTCGCAATATCGCCATCGACCGTCAGTTTCCAATGGCGGTAGCGCGACGGATCGGTCTGGAAATCAATAAAGTCCTTGCCGTTGGCGAGCTTGCGCGGAGCGTCGGCCATAATGCCTCCCTGCAACATTGTTCATGTATCTGAATGCAGAATAATGCATTATTTTGCATTGTCCAGCGTTAAAGCCGCCCTTTCAGGGAATCTTTGCCAGCGAAAAATCCCCGCAGCGCATCCAGGGTCGCCTCGGGCGCCTCGCGATAGGGCGAATGGCCGATGCCGGGGATCATTCTGGTTTCGACCGGGCCGGCGCTGCCGCTCTCGATCGCGCGTACCTGGGCTATGGTGCCATATTGGTCGGCCTCGCCTTGCAGGATCAGCAGGGGAATGCGGATCGCAGGCAGGAATTCCTCGAGATTCCAGGCGCGAAACCCCGGATCGAGCCAGGCGCCGTTCCAACCGTAGAAGGCGCAATCGACATGCGTGTGCCAGCGCGCGAGTTTGCGCCGGAGATCGCCGTTTTCGTAATTGCGTTTGGCCTCGGCGATCGAGGCAAGGCCCATGTCTTCGGTGAACACATGGGGCGCCATGACCGCCGCCTTTTTCACGCGCGCATCGGCCAGCGCGCCGGCGTGGATCAGCGCAATCGAGGCGCCGTCGGAATGGCCGACCAGCGCGCCGGCGCGAAAGCCTATGGCGTCGAGGACCAGCGGCAGCGTCGCGCGCGCCTCGTCGTGCATGTAGGAGAGCGGGCGGGGAAGCTCTATGGCCGAGGACTTCCCGTAGCCTGCGCGCGAATAGGCGAAGACGCCGCAGCCTGTCGCTGCGGCGAGCAGCGCCGGAAAGTCGCGCCACAGGCCGACGCAGCCGAGCCCCTCGTGCAGAAGGACGAGCGTCGGCGCATCGTCGGGGCCCGGCCCCCACCACCGGCCTTCGAGATGCTGCCCGGCGATATCGAGATCGTGCTGGCGCGGGCTCATGAACGGCGCCGTCTCTGCAACTGCGCTACAGGCAAATGCGCTACAGGCAAGAGTGCTGCGGGCGAAACCATCACGCCTCGTCCCGCAGCTTGAAGCGCTGGATCTTGCCGGTCGCGGTCTTCGGCAGGCTCTCGCGCACTTCCACCCAGCGCGGATATTTCCACTTGCCGACGCTTGCTTTCACATGATCCTTCAGCGCCGCATCGAGACCGTCGCCCGAGGCGCCTGGCTTGAGCACGACGAAGGCCTTGGGTTTGAGCAGCCCCTCCTCGTCGGGAAACGGCACGACGGCGGCTTCCAGCACCGCCGGATGATTGGCGAGCGCGCCCTCGACCTCGAACGGCGAAACCCAGATGCCCGAAACCTTGAACATGTCGTCGGCGCGGCCGCAATATGTGTACCGGCCCTCGGCGTCGCGCGTGTACTTGTCGCCGGTGCGCGTCCATTCGCCCTGGAAGGTGGCGCGGCTTTTTTCGCGCTGGTTCCAGTAGCCGTTCGCAGCCGTTGCGCCGCGAATATAGAGTTCGCCGACTTCGCCGTCGGCGACTTCCACGCCGTTCTCGTCGCTCAGACGCGCGTCATAGCCGGGAACGGGCCTGCCGGAAGCGCCATAGACAATGTCGTCGGGGCGGTTCGACAGAAAGATGTGCAGCATTTCGGTCGAGCCGACGCCGTCGACGATATCGGTGCCAAAGCGCGCCTTCCATGTCTTGCCGATATGTTCGGGCAGCGCCTCGCCCGCCGATGTCGACAGACGCAGGCGGGCCGATCCCTTGTCGCCGGCGTGCGCGGGATCGTGCAGCATGGCCGCAAACAGGGTCGGCACCCCGCAGAAAATGCTTGGCTGATGCTTTTTCAGGATCGCAAAAACCGCGGCCGGCGTCGGGCGTTCGGGGCTGAGGACAGTCGTTGCGCCGGCCGCCATCGGAAAGGTCAGGGAATTGCCCAGGCCATAGGCGAAGAACAGTTTCGCGGCGGAATAGACGACATCGTCCGCTTGCAGGTCGAGCACGCCCTGGCCAAACAGTTTCGCCGTATCCATAAGGGCGCTGTGCACATGCATGGTGCCCTTGGGCGCGCCGGTCGAGCCCGAGGAATAGAGCCAGAAGGCGATTTCGTCGGGATGGGTGTCGACGGGCGCAAACTCGTCCGGCGCCTTGTCCATCAAGGCGGCGAAATCGAGTTCTGCGCCTTGCGCGCCCGGTCCCACGACCACGACATGCCCGAGATCGGGCGCCCGGGCGAGCGCCGGCCGCAATTCCGGCAATAGCGCCGGCGAGACGAACAGGGCGGTGGACCGGGAATCCGCGAGCATGTAGGCGTATTGCTCGGAGGTGAGCAGGGTGTTGAGGCAGACGGGTATGACGCCGGCGCGGATCGCGCCGAGAAAGACCACGGGAAAATCGACGGTGTCGAGCATGGCGAGGGCGATGCGCTGCTCGCGCCGGACGCCGAGGTTCTTGAGCAGATTCGCGAACTTCCGGCTTTCGAGCGCAAGCCGTCCATAAGTCAGGCTGCGCGCGGGATCGAGAAAAGCGATCTTGTCGCCGCGCCCTGCCTCCACATTGCGGTCGAGCAAATCTTCGCACGCGTTATAACGGGTCATACTCGCCCCTCCCCGGTGCTGAAATATATTTCCAGATTTGCGCTTTCGGCTTGCAGAGTGTCAAGCGCGTTTGTAGTATTTTTCATAAGGGCCCGTAATGAACAAACATTTCGACCAGACCGACCGCGCTCCGAGGGAGCGGACAGGCAGGGACAGTCCTTCGGGCCTCGTCCGGGCCGGCTCCGCTGCGTCCGGCGTCGCTCCTCGCGCGAAAAACGCGGGCGCGAAAAATGCGGGCAAGCGCGACGACGATGTCGAGGCCTATCTGATCGAACTCGGCCACCGTGTGCGCTCGATGCGCGCGGTGCGCGGCATGTCGCGCAAGGTTCTGGCGCAGGCTTCGGGCGTTTCGGAACGCTATATCGCCCAACTCGAAAGCGGGCAGGGCAATGTCTCCATCGTCCTTTTGCGCCGGGTGGCCGAGGCGACCGGCGCGCCTGTCGAGGATTTCGTGGCCGAAACCGCGCGGCAGCCGCAGGACTGGACCCTGATCCGCGAATTGCTGCGCAAGGCGACGCCGGCCATGATCGCGGACGCAAAAGCCGCG
>JBKDZW010000057.1:0-67150 GCA_047971685.1 Rhodoblastus sp. | reverse complement strand
TCCGGCGCCTTGTCGATCTGGTCGTACGCCGTGAACATCGCCCCGCCCGTCTCCGCGAGAACCTTGGTGATCGCCGCAGTCAGCGACGTCTTGCCATGGTCAACGTGACCGATCGTTCCGATGTTGCAATGCGGCTTGTTGCGTTCGAACTTTTCCTTGCCCATGGCCTGATCCAAGTTGAGAGCTGTCGATGCGGGCGAGCGTTTAAGACTCTTTCGGCCAAGTTTCAAGCCGGCGTTTCCCCCGGATCGGCTCGCGCAAAAAAATCATTTTACACCAATGAATTGGCGTCGGCGTCCCATCTCGCCTCACCCGACCTTCGCCACCGCAAAAATCAGGATCGGCACAAACATCAGGAGCGAAACCTCGTTGTAGACCCGAAAATAGATTGCCGAATGCCGGAATTCGCCGCGCCGCATCTGCGCCAGCCAGAGCGCGCTCATGCCGTAATAGACGATCAGTCCGCAGACGAAGAGAAGCTTCCAGTGCAGCCAGTTTCCGCCAACCCCATAGCCGAGCCAGATCCAGAACCCTGCGCCCATGCCGATGATTCCCAGCCCCGCGCAAAAGCGAAAAAGGCGTTTGGCCATGCCGATGAGACGCCCCGTCTGTTCGCCGGCCGCATGCGCTTCGGCTATGTTCACGAGCAGCCGCGGCATATAGAACACGCCGGCCATCCAGCCGATGACCCCGAAGAGATGCAGAACTTTGACCCATTCCATCGCGCGCGGAATTTCGCGCCCAAAGCCGCGCGCGTCAACATGCCCGTTTAACGCCGCATCCGGCGGCATTACATCCCCCGGCAAAACGATGCGCGGCAAGACGATGCGCGACAAGACGATGCGCGGCGCGCCAAAGATTGCGTTGAGGCTTGCGTCTGCGATTCTCGTCTGGGCGCTCGCAGCCCGCCCTGCGCAGGCCGAGCCAGGCCCCGCCTGCAAAAACCCCGATGCGCTGGGCGTGAGCCGCACCATCGGGATCGGCGCGGCGGGCGGCCTGCATATCGGCCAGAAAACCTATCCGCAGACTCTTGCGCTCGCCGACAAGGAAATCGTCCTCACCTTCGACGACGGCCCCCTGCCCGGCCTCACCGACAAGGCGCTCGATGCGCTGGCCGCCGAATGCGTGCGCGCCGTCTTCTTTTTCATCGGCCGCAATGCGCAGGCCAATCCGCAACTCGTCCAGCGCGCGCAAAGAGAGGGCCACACGATCGGCAGCCATTCCTGGTCGCATCCCGCGCGCACCTTGCGCGGAATTTCCGAGGCGGCGGCAATCGAGGAAATCCGACGCGGCGCGGAAGCCGTGCAGCGCGCCAGCAGCTTGCTCCCGCAAGACGCCAGCCGCCCGGCGACCGCCTTCTTCCGCTTTCCGGGCTTTGCCGATACGCCGCAGACACTGGCCTTCCTCGATGCGCAGGGCGCGGCCGTTTTCGGCGCCGATCTCTGGGCGTCCGACTGGCTTGTCCAGAAGCCGGCAGCCGAACTCGAACTGACGATGAAACGTCTGAACGCCTCCCGTGGCGGCATTCTCCTGCTGCACGACATCCGCGCGCAGACCATCGCCATGCTGCCGGCCCTGTTGCGCCGCCTGAAACGCGAGGGATTTCGCATCGTTCAGGTCAAGCCGGGGTCAGGCAGGCCTGCGCTGAAAGGGGCGCCGCCCGGCTGGAAATCGCAGACAGACGGGCTTGTCCCCTATCGGGCGCGGCAAACGGGCGCCGTTCCGGGCTCGCCGGAACCGCAGGCCAGCGGCGGTTGAATCGCGAAACGGAATTTCAAAGGAAGGATCGGCGGAACGCTGGAGCGGGTGAAGGGAATCGAACCCTCGTATTCAGCTTGGAAGGCTGCTGCTCTACCATTGAGCTACACCCGCGCGGCCAGTCTGTTCCACGCCGCACATATGCCCGCGCGCGGAAACGATTGCAACCGGGTTCAGGCGGCGATCCGCCTTTGTGGCGCAGCAAGCGCATTCGCCAGCATGTGCGACAGCGCATCTGCAATGTCGCGCAATTGCACCCGGTCTTCGCCGGGCCCGCATACGAGCGAGGCGCCGACGACGGGCGTCAGCGCCCAGAGAATGCGCTTGTTGCACAATTCGATCATTTCGTTGGAATTCGACAGGCGATGCGCCAGACGCCGCAGATCGTTGAAGGCGGCCCCTGCGCAGCGGCCCGCCAGAACTTCGTCCCAGGCCGCCTGATGGGCGCGCGCGAGACGTCCAGCTATCGCCATGGGCGTCGCCAACGCATAGAACTCCATGGTGACTGAGCCGATCACCTTGGTCATTTCGTTCGTTTTGAAGCCGATTGCCTGATCCATTTGCGGGGGTCCAAGGAAAGGCCGGGACGGCTCCATGGAAGCCCCCCATGGTTAACGAACGATTAGCGAAACCGGACAGTCCTGAAAAATCCGTGACTTGAAGCCCCACGCAATAGGGGCGACGAAAAAGCGCGGCGCGTTATTTGTCGTTCTCACAATCGGTTAGTCCACGCCGGCAAATCCTGCGTCCAAACGCAAAAAATTACTTGGCGCCGGCTTCCCTGGGCAATTCGTGGACGATGCCCTTATGGCAGGAGATGCAGCTTTTGCCTTCGGCGATGGCGACAGGATGTTTCAGCTTGGCGCGGCGCCCCTGCTCGTCGAGTTTCATCGCGGCGTAATCGTGACAATTGCGACAGCCCGCCGACTGGTTCTGCTCCATGAAATCCCAGACCCTGCTCGCCATGATGTGGCGCCTGGCCTCGAATTTTTCGGGCGTATCTATGGTGCCGGCAAGCTCGTGATAGACGTCCTTGACCGCTCGTATCTTGGAGACGAGCTTCGGGCCGAACGCCCGCGGCACATGGCAGTCCGAACAGATCGCGCGCACGCCCGTGCGGTTCTCGTAATGGATCGTCTTCTTGTATTCGGCGTAGGGCCCGCGCTCCATCGTGTGGCAGGAAATGCAGAATTCCAGGCTGTTGGTATGGTCGGCGAACAGATTGAAGCCGCCGACAAAGACCGCGGCGCCGATCGCGCCGAGTACGACGAGCAACAGGCCGCCGGTCGCGGTCGCCGGCGTCAGCCAGCTACGAATGCGCGCGCGCAATTCTCGAACTCCATGGCGTGATTTCGGCCGGGACAGGCTGCGGCCGGTCTACCCGGACGGTCAGCCCCAGCTATCGGCCCTGATGTTGCGGAACCAGGAATGCGCGTATTGAAGTTCGCGTTTCCGGTCTTCGGCAGAGGCGTCCATTCTCGACAGGC
Source organism: Rhodoblastus sp. (assembly GCA_047971685.1). Classification (GTDB taxonomy): domain Bacteria; phylum Pseudomonadota; class Alphaproteobacteria; order Rhizobiales; family Beijerinckiaceae; genus JAJXWB01. The sequence continues at coordinate 63,905 of JBKDZW010000057.1, read as the reverse complement.
CGCCTGCGCCGGGCGTCTCGGCGATCGAATTCTTTTGCCTGTCGTATCTGTAGACCCCCGCCACGGAGAAGGCATAGTCGGGCGCAGCCACCGAATAGCAGGTGTTGATATAGGAGGGTTCGGGCGCAGCCTCCCCCTTGAGCAGCGCAATGATGGCGGCGGCGGCGACCTTGGCCTGCGAATTCGCGGCATAGCCCGATTTCGGCATGGTGGCGGCGTCCGAGGCATCGCCCAGCACATGAACGCCCGGCGCCTTCTTCGATTCCATCGTGCTCTTGTCGACCGGCGCCCAGGCGCCTTCCACGAGCCCCGCATCGAAGGCGATCCTGCCTGCTTTCTGCGCGGGAATGACGTTGAGCACATCGGCCTTGTATTTGTCGAATTCGGTCTCGACCGTCATGGTCGACATGTCCACTTTCTGCGGCTTGCCGCCCTTGCCGCCGCTGATCCACTGGATCATGCCGTCGGGCGAGCCGAAACCGTAGAATTTCGTCCAGGCCTGCTGGAACAGGCCCTGCTTGGAAAAGCCGTCCTTGGGATCGAGACTGATGATCTTCGATTTCGGCTTGTGCTTCTTGAAGTAATTGGCGACCAGGCTTGCCCGCTCGTAGGGGCCGGGCGGACAGCGGAATGGATTGGGCGGTGCGACGATGACGAAATTGCCGCCGTCGGGCATGGCTTCGAGCTGCTTGCGCAGGAGCGCTGTCTGCGGCCCGGCTTTCCAGGCGTGCGGCGCCTTTTCGATGTCGGCCTCGCTGTAGCCGGCAAGCGCGCCGAAGTTGAAGTCGATGCCCGGCGCAACCACGCAGCGGTCATAGGCGAATTTCTGGCCGCCCTTGGTCGAAACGGTTCTGGCGCCGGCGTCGAGGCCGGTGACGAAATCGTGCACGACCTTGACGCCGCGCTTGGCGAGCCCCTCGTAACCGATCTTGAGCGTATCGAGATCGCGGTCGCCGCCGATCACCTCATTGCTCATGAAGCAGGTGTAATATTCGGGATTGGCCTCGATCAGCGTCACTTCGAGCGAGGGATCGCCGAGTTTCAGATATTTCGCGGCCGTGGCGCCGGCCGGTCCGCCGCCCACGACGACGACCTTGCGGCCGGCTGCGCGCGCGACATGGGGGGCTGCGATCACGCCGCCAAGCGTAAGGACTGCGCCGCCGCATTGCATGAAGGCGCGACGATCGATCGAATGGGTCATGGTCGCGCTCCCTTACTTCACGCTGGCGTAATAATGCAGAATGTCGATAAACGCGCCCTCGCCCTTGTCGCGGATGAGTTCGTCGAATTTCGCCTTCTGCCGCCGCTCCATCGCGCGCTTGCCGGAAAGAAAATCCTGTGTGGAAAATTCCATATAAGGCAGCCATTGGCCCGCCAGCACGCCCACGCCCTCGGCGACGCGCCCCTCGTCCTCGTGGCATGACGAGCAGTATTTTTTGGCAAGCTCCTTGCCGGCCTTCGCCTTCCCGGCATCCGTGCGCTGGGGCAGACGCACGAAGGTCTGCTTCTGGAAATATTTGGCCATTTCCTCGATGTCGGCGTCGCTATAGCCTTTGGCGATGCGGTCCATGACGGTCGCCGGCCGTTTTCCGTCGCGATAATCCTTCATCGACATCACGAAATAATCGACCGACAGCGAGGCGATCGTCGGCGTCGTCGGCCCGAGGCTCGAGCCGTTCGGTCCGTGGCAGGCAGCGCATGCAAGCGCCATCGCCTCGCCGCTCGGTCCGGCGAAAGCCGGCGCGCTCGCGCTGCATAGCGTTGCAAATACGGCTGCGGCGAATCGGCTTGCGCGCCTTCCCGATTTTTGTGACGTCATCGCTCCCCCCCTGACGCCACGGGCTTTCGGCCTCATGGCGCACAAAAAATTTGGCGCCAATCCACGGCATCGGCGCCGCTCTGCGGCGGCGTTCGCCCTGTCCGGCGCGGGGTCTTGTCGCCCCTTCCAGAATTTAAATATTCACACATGATAAGATTGCAATTCGTGGCGCTGTCAAGCCGTCTGAACTTTATATTTAGAACTCGCGGCCAGACGCCGGATCAGGCATGGGCGGCAAGGCCGGCCCAGCCTATATAGCCGGTATAGAGGCCGACAAGCGCAATCAGCAGCGCCGAGGCATAGGGCGCGCGCGCAGCCAGCGCGCCGAAGCCGGCCCACCGCCTGGAGACCTGGCGTACGCTTAAGGCCGCCACGGCGCCGACCGAGACCATGGTCAAGGCGAGCCCGATGCTGAAACACAAAACGAGCGCCGCCCCGAGCGTGAATTGCTTGATCTGGAGGCAGATCAGCAGCACGGTGATCGAGGCCGGGCAAGGCACGAGCCCGCCGGTGAGGCCGAACAGGACGATTCCGCCCGTCGTCACATTGCGGTCGGCAAAGCGCCGGCGAATGTCGTTGGCGTGCGCCAGTTCGTGCGCGTCGCGATAGCCGTCGGCGGCGATCTCAAGGCCGCGCATTTCCTCGTGGATGTGGTCGTGCGCGATGTGGCTCTCGATGAAGGACAGGTCGTAATCGTGCGAATGTCCGGCGCGCGTGAGACTCACGCGGGCCATGAATTCGTGCGGCTCGGGAATTTCGTCGACCGATTCCAAATAGAGGCCGCAATCGACCATGCCGAAAACCTGACGCGCGCCATCGGGACGCTCGGTCTCGATCGAGATCTGCGCGGCCGGCCAGTCCGGCCCGCTCTCCCGGCGCACGCGCCAGCGCGGCGCAACGCCGTCCTCGAACACTTCGACCGCGATCACGCCATGGCCGGTATCGATCCGCCTGATGTCTTCGCCAGGCCCAAGATCGTTATGCCCGTGATCGTGATCTCCATGGGAATGGCCGCCGGCCACAAACGGGAAGTTGCGTCGGTCCCGGCGCAGCCGCCAGAACATCCATGCGGCGATCCCCAGGATGAGAACGGCCGAGGCGATCTGGAAATAAGGTTCGATCGCCTCACCATCGACGCCCGCCCAAAGATACATGCCGGCAAGCGCGATCGCCCAGACCACCGCCGTGTGCGAAACCGTCGCCGCCAGCCCGAGCAGCACGGCCTGCCAGACAGTGCCGCGCACGGCGACGATGAACGCCGCCATCAATGTCTTGGAATGGCCGGGCTCGAGACCGTGCAGGGCGCCGAGCAGAATTGCGCTGGGGATGAACAGCCACAGATGCGAGGCGCCCTGCTGCAACAGGTCGTTGAAGTTCATCATCTCAGAGATATTTCGCCAATTGCTTTATTTCGCGCAGCGCAGCCTCCGTTCCCTGCTCCGTATCGCCCTGAAGGCAATGCTCGATATGGTCGTGGATGAGTTCCTTCTTGGCCTTCGAGAGCGCGGATTCCACGGCCTGCATCTGCTGGGCGAGTTGCATGCAGGGCCTGCCGGCCTCGATCATGCCGATGATCGCGCGCAAATGCCCCTCCGCTTTCTTGAGACGCCGGACGATGTCGGGATGGGTGCCGTGCATAAGGTCATATAACCTATCCTCCAGGATAGGTAAACCGACGGAGCGGACGCATGCGCCCGCCGTACCTTCCGGAAGTGCGGGATGAAGGCATAATACGAATTATATCAGATTGTTGAAAAGAGAGTGGTGGGGGAAGTAGGACTCGAACCTACGAAGGCTTAGCCAGCGGATTTACAGTCCGCCCCCTTTGCCGCTCGGGACATTCCCCCACGAGAGCCCGGCTTTGCGCGAAACGCGCTTTGCCTGCCCGTGGCCCGGCTGCGCCGGCCCGATGGGCGCCTTATGCGGGCGGGCTTGAGCGCTGTCAACCGCAATATGGCTCCAAAGATTGCGCGCGCGCGCGCATCGTGAGACATGCATCGCAAGACAGGCCTGCCACGACAGGGGCGACAATGCGACGCGACAGGCCGGCAAAGGGCGGCAAGGACAAAAACGGGCCGGGGCGCGAATGGCGGCAAGGCCGTTCCAAGGATGACCGCTCCAAGGATGGCCGCTCCGGGGATGTCGTGCGTGAAAACGCCGGGAGCCGGAACAACAGACGCCCGCCCCGCGAGGCGGCGCCGGCTTTCCGCAAGCCCGGCGTCGATCTCGTCATTCTCTACGGCGTCCATGCCGTGCGAGAATCCCTGCGCGCGAAATCCAGGAAATTGCTGACGCTCTATGCGACTGCGGGAGCAGCCGAGCGCATCGCCGCCGACGCCGCCGCCGCAGGCCTGACGCCACAGATCGTCGAAGGCGGCGATCTCGACCGCCGCCTGGGCGCGGGCGCCGTGCATCAGGGCCTGATGCTGGAGGCGCGTCCCCTGCCCGCGCGCGACATCTCGGAAATCGAAAACCGCAGCGGAATCGTTCTCGTCCTCGACCAGATAACCGATCCCCACAATGTCGGCGCGATCCTGCGCACCGCCGCCGCTTTCGCCGTCGATGCGCTCGTCGTCACCGAAAGGAACGCGCCGGACATGTCCGGCGTGCTCGCCAAGACGGCTTCCGGCGGGCTCGAACATGTGCCCGTCGTCGCGGTCGTCAATCTCGCCCGTGCGATGGACGAGCTTGGCGAACTGGGCTATCTGCGCGTCGGCCTGGATTCGGAAGGATCGGCCTCGCTGGAAGATGTCGTCCTGCGGCGTCCGCTGGCGCTGGCGCTTGGCGCGGAAGGGGCCGGCCTCAGGCGCCTCACGCGTGAAAAATGCGACGTTCTGGCGCGGCTCGACATGCCCGGCGCCATCAAGAGCCTGAACGTCTCCAACGCCTGCGCGGTGGCGCTCGGCGTCGCGGCGATCAGACTGCGCGCTTAACGCTCCTCATCGCTTTTTCTCGGAAAGCGTCTTCCGCGCTCCTGCATGTCCTTGAGCGCGATATAGGCCTGCGCGGTCATGATGGCGTCGTTGAGCGCGTCGTGCTGATCCAGCATGGGAATGCCGAGATCGCCCAGGATGCGGGCAAACGACAGGTCGATCCGGTCGCCTGGATGGCCCGCCCCGTAGCGGCGCTCGTAATACATCGCCGAGATCTCGATCATCTTGTTGGGCAGTTCGATCTGGATCAGCCGCAGCACGTTCTTGTCGATCATCGCGACATCGAATTCGAGATAATAGCCGACAAGCGGCCGCCCGCCGACGAAGCGCAGAAAGTCGCGCATGATCTGGCGGATGCGCTCTCCCTTTTCGGCCTCGCTTTCAAACACGTGATGCACCTTGATCGCTTCGGCCTTCATCTTGGCTTCCGGGCGCGCCACGGCGACGAATTTTTCGCTCGTGAGAATGCGGTTTTTTCGTACTTTCACCGCCGCAATCGTGATGATGTCGTCCTTTGAAACATCGAGGCCCGTGGTCTCGCAATCGACGACGACGACCTCGTCCGGCGGCCCCGGCGCAAACAGAAAGCGGAACGACTGGTCGGCCAGCGTGAAATAATGGAACCAGCGTTTCAGGCGGCGTGGCAGCATGTCAGAACATAGCGAAATTGTAGTGGCGGCGCAGCAGGTCGCGGAACTGCTTCACCACCTTGAAGGCTTCGCGCAGGAGATCGCGCTGCGCGCTCGTCAGCGTCGCCGTGCGCACCACCGCTTCGCGCCCGGCGCGTTCGGCCAGTTGCGAATCGAGCCGCATGGCGATCAGGAAATGAAAGGCCTCCTTGAGGTCGCGCCCCAATTCCTCCCGCAAGGCGCTGGCCTGCACGAGCTTCTCGATCCGCGCGACGGTCGATGTTTCGGCAAGCCCGTGTTCCAGCGCAAGCGCGCGCACACCGTGCACGATGGGAAAAATACCGCCCTTCTTGAGATCGACGGCGCCATCCTTGCCGAGAAGATTGTTGAACAGCCCGATCGGCGTCTCGAAGGCTTCGACCGCGTGGGCGAACCGCGCGAGATAGACTTTTTCCGCGCGCACGGAGCCGATGAGTTCGGCCTTCACTTTCGCAAGCAGATCGGCGCGCCCGGCCACCGCCGCCGCATCGTAGAAGATCGCGACATTCATCATCGCCGTCTCGTCGGGCGCTGCCACCCATCTATGGAAATCGGCGGCAAATTCCCCGGCGGTTTTCGACCAGAAGGGATTGCGGACCATCACATTGCCGGGGCAAGGCGGAAATCCGTAATCTTCCAGCGCATTGGTGAATTCCGCGCGAAACCCGTCGAGCATCGACTGATCGACGGGCTCGGCGAGAATGAGCCCATTGTCCTGATCCGTCCGCACGCTCTGCTCGCCGCGCCCCTCGCTGCCCATCACGATCAGGCAGGAGCGCTTGCGCAGATCGGGCGGCGCGGTCAGGGCGAAGGTCTTGGCGAACAATCTGCGATTGAGATCGGAAACGATTTCGGCGATCACCTCCACGCGCACGCCCTGCCGGCGCAAGGTGCGCACCTGATCCGAGGTTTCCTGCGCGGCGATTTTCAGATCGGCCAGCGAATTGGCGCGCTCGATGCGTCCGGCGACCACCTGCGCATTGCCGGCGAGAAAACCAAGGAGATCGATGTCTTCGAGAATGCCGACGAATTCGGTTCCGCGCCTGACCACGATCCGGCGCTTGTTGCTCTTCGTCATTTCAAGCAGCGCCTGAAAGACGAAATCCTCCTCGTCGACGCAGACAATGTCGAAATGCGCCGTCGGACCGACCGGCCCGTCGATGGGCATGCGATGCAGCACCGCCGCCTTCGACAGGTTCATGCCGGTGATAATGCCGGTGCGCGCGCCGTCGCGCACAAGCAGCGTGTTGGAATTGATCGCCTGCATGCGATGGCCGGCCGCCTCGATGGATTCCTTGGCGTCGATGAATGCGGCGGGTTGCAGAAACAGGTCGCGGATGCGCGTGCGCATCAGCGAACCCTGCCGCGCCTCGTCTTCTTCGCGCGCCACGGCTTCGAGTTTGCGCGAAATGTCGAGATAGAAGAAGGCGCCGAAACGCGGATTGTCGGCAATCAGCCGCGCTATCAGCGCCTTTGGGGCGAGATAGGCCAATGTTTCCGTCCGCGCCCGGAAAACATGCTTGGACGCGCCCTGTACGATGGCGCGCGTATCGAAGGAATCGTTGCGTCCGAGCAACGAGACGAGTTCGTCGCCATCGCGCTCCTCCACTTCGCCCTTGATGACGACGAACAGGAATTCGACAGGCGCGCCGGGCGCAAGCAGATCCTCGCCCGGCCGGTAATAACCGATGTCGAGCGCCTCGCGCAGCTCCTCGATTTCACCATCGGCAAGACGGTCGAAAGGCGGGTTTGCGGCGTCGAAGGATTTTGGCATGACGATGCTGCGCCTTTGAAGTGCAAGACCGCTGAAAGCGAACACGGGCCGCAAGCGGCCCGCGTCAAGAGCGCCTTCGCGCCGCTGAAAGCAAGAGCGTCTTCGCGCTGCAAGAAAACGGCCGGGCGCAAACCCGGCCGATCCAGTCAGTGAGCCGAGGCGCCGGAAGCGCCGATGCCGGTCTGCGAGCGCACATATTGCGGCTCGAAACCTTCCTTGTCGACCTTCGCGCGGGCGCTGGAGTCGAGCTTCGAGAACAGCCAGATGCCGCCGAATGCAAGCGCCATCGAGACAAGCGCCGGGTTCGACCACGGAACCGGAGCCGAGCCCTTCGGATTGCCGAAGATCACTTCCCACACGCCAGGCGACAGGATGACGCCGACCACGGCCGAGATCAGACCGAGAAAGCCGCCGATAACCGCGCCCTTCGTGGTCATTCCGCGCCAGAACATGGACATCAGGAGAACCGGGAAGTTGCAGGACGCCGCGATCGCGAAGGCAAGACCGACCATGAAGGCGACATTGATCTTCTCGAACACGATGCCAAGGATGATCGCCAGAATGCCGAGCACGACGGTCGTGATCTTGGAAACCCGGATTTCATCCTGCTCGTTGGCGTTGCCGCCCTTCACGACCGTCGCATAGAGGTCGTGAGAGACCGCCGAGGCGCCGGCAAGCGTCAGGCCCGATACGACCGCCAGAATGGTGGCGAAAGCGACCGCGGCGATAAAGCCGAGGAAGATGTCGCCGCCCACTGCGTTGGCCAGATGGATCGCCGCCATGTTCGAGCCTCCCTTGATCGCAGCCAGGCCCTTGGCCGGATCCGTGAGGAATTCCGGATTGGTCGAGACCAGCACGATCGCGCCGAAGCCGATGATGAAGGTGAGGATGTAGAAATAGCCGATGAACCCGGTGGCGTAGAACACCGACTTGCGCGCGGCCTTGGCGTCGGCGACCGTGAAGAAGCGCATAAGGATATGCGGCAGGCCGGCCGTGCCGAACATCAGGGCGAGCGCGAGCGAGATCGCCGAAACCGGATCGGAGATCAGCGTTCCCGGCGCCATGATCTTGGCATGGTTGGGGTGAACCTCGACCGCCTTGGCAAACAGCGCCTCGGGGCTGAAGCCGAACTTGACGAGCACCATGAAGGCCATGAAGGTCGCGCCGCCGAGCAGCAGGCAGGCCTTGATGATCTGCACCCAGGTGGTCGCGACCATGCCGCCGAAAGTGACGTACAAGATCATGAGGCAGCCCACGAGAACCACCGCGATCCAGTAATCGAGACCGAACAGCAGCTTGATGAGCGCGCCCGCGCCGACCATCTGTGCGATCAGATAGAAGGCCACCGTCACCAGCGTGCCGCAGGCGGCCAGAACGCGGATCGGCATCTGGTCGAAGCGGAACGAGGCGACGTCGGCGAAGGTGAACTTGCCGAGGTTGCGCAGGGGTTCGGCGATCAGGAAGGTCACGATCGGCCAGCCGACCAGCCAGCCCACCGAATAGATGAGGCCGTCATAGCCCGAGAGATAGACAAGGCCGGAAATGCCGAGGAACGAGGCCGCCGACATATAATCGCCGGCGATCGCCAGACCGTTCTGGAAGCCGGTGATGCCGCCGCCGGCCGTATAGAATTGCGCGGCCGATTTCGTCCGGCTCGCCGCCCAATAGGTGATGCCCAGCGTCAGGAACACGAAGGCGGCGAACATGAGAATCGCGTGCCAGTTGGTCGCCTGCTTCTGGGTCGCTCCGGAAATGGCGTCGGCCAGAGCCGGGCTCGCTGTCAGCGCCGCGAAAGCCGCCGCCAGGGAAAGAGACTTGCGCGTCATTATTTGGACTCCTCGACGATCTGCTTGGTCAAATTGTCGAACTCGGCATTGGCTTTGACCACATAGATGCCGGTCAGAACGAAAGCCGACACGATCACGAAAATGCCGACGGGAATGCCGACGGTCATCACGCCGGCGCCGAGCTTGGCGGCAAGGACGCCGGGCGCATAAGCGACCAGAAGGATGAACCCGAGATAGATCGCCAGCATGATGGCCGACAGCGTCCAGCCCAGGGTCTTGCGCTTGCTGACCAGCAACTGGAATTTTGGATTTCTTTCTATTTGTTCCCAACTTTTCATGGCCCCGTTTCTCCCAGCCTGAATGCGGTGGCCCGCAATAGACGAGGCCGTGACACGGCTCCATGCAACTTTGGTCGCCAAATTTTAAGATTTCCCCGGAATCCCTGAAAAATGTAAGCAAATCGCGCGAATGCAACTTTGGAATCGGGTCCGGTTTCTGACCTGCCGGCACAGGCGCCTGCTTGTCCTGCACAGACGCAAGCTCAGGTGCGAGCCCAAAAGCAAACCCAGGCGCAAGCACCTGTGTTTATTGTAAAATCCTCAACGAGGGCGGCGCTTTTACGGCTCGCGCATATTAGACGAAGGTTTTAGAAACCGACGGCTGATCGAACGGAAGCGACGGGTTAACATGCCGTAACGCTCGCAGGAGGCTGCAAGCGTAAGCGGGACGTATTACGGCCCGATAAATCAAATGTAAGAGGAACGCCCAGATGGCAATGGCAACTACGGCGGCGGACAAGGTCCGTCCAATGACGCCGGAAGAGAGGAAGGTGATTTTCGCTTCCTCTCTCGGCACGGTTTTTGAGTGGTACGACTTCTACCTTTACGGCTCTCTTGCAGCCATTATCGGCAAGCAGTTCTTCAGCCAGTTTCCGACCGCCACGCAGAATATTTTCGCGCTGCTCGCCTTTGCCGCCGGCTTCCTGGTTCGCCCCTTCGGCGCGCTGGTGTTCGGCCGCGTCGGCGATCTCGTCGGCCGTAAATACACCTTCCTCGTCACCATCATGATCATGGGTCTGTCGACCTTCATCGTCGGCCTCCTGCCCTCCTCCAACACCATCGGCATCGCCGCTCCGATCATCCTGATCGCGCTGCGCCTGTTGCAGGGCCTTGCGCTCGGCGGCGAGTACGGCGGGGCTGCGACCTATGTCGCAGAACATGCGCCCCAAGGCCGTCGCGGTTTCTACACCTCGTGGATCCAGACCACGGCCACGCTCGGCCTGTTCATGTCGCTGCTGATCATTCTTTTCACCCGCACGATCATCGGCGAGAAGGAATTCGCCGACTGGGGCTGGCGCGTTCCCTTCATCCTGTCGGTGGCCTTGCTCGGCATTCCGTGTGGATTCGTCTGCAACTCAACGAATCGCCGGCCTTCCAGCGCATGAAGGAGGAAGGCACCCAGTCCAAGGCGCCGCTGACCGAATCCTTCGGCAAGTGGAGCAACGCCAAGATCGCGCTGCTCGCGCTGCTCGGCCTTGTCGCCGGTCAGGGCGTCGTCTGGTACACGGGACAATTCTACGCCCTGTTCTTCCTGCAATCGATCCTGAAGGTCGACGGCTACACCTCCAACCTGCTGATTGCATGGTCGCTGGCGTTCGGCACGATCTTCTTCGTCGTATTCGGCTGGCTCTCCGACAAGATCGGCCGCAAGCCGATCATTCTGGCGGGCTGCCTGATCGCGGCGCTGACCTTCTTCCCGATCTTCAAGCAGATCACGACGCTGGCGAACCCGGCGCTCGAGAAGGCGATCGAGACCGTGAAGGTGACGGTCGTCTCCAATCCGAATGAATGCGGCGACCTCTTCAATCCGGTCGGCACGCGCGTCTTCACGACGTCCTGCGACCGCGCCCGCGCCTTCCTGGCGCAGTCGTCGGTCAAGTACCAGACGCAGCTCGATCCGGCCGCCGCCGGCGTGACCGTCAAGGTCAACGACACCGGCGTGCCGTTCGACGCGACGAAGTTCGCCGACTCCTCCAAGGCGCTGACCGGCGCGTTGCAGGCCGCCGGCTATCCCAAGCCCGGCGAGACCGGCATCGTGAAAATGTCGAACCCCTTCGATATTTTCCGCGCCCAGACCGCAGGCATCATCGGCATGCTGTTCATCCTCGTGATCTACGTCACGATGGTCTACGGCCCGATGGCGGCGGCGCTGGTCGAACTCTTCCCGACCCGTATCCGCTACACCTCGATGTCGCTGCCTTATCACATCGGCAACGGCTGGTTTGGCGGACTGCTGCCCGCCACGGCCTTCGCGATGGTGGCGCAAACCGGCGATATCTATTTCGGGCTCTGGTACCCGATTGTCTTCGCCGTCATGACCTTCGTGATCGGCATGATCTTCATTCCGGAGACCAAGGACCGCGACATCTACGCCGACGACGTGCGCCACTGAGCGCCCGCCTCCGGCGGCATTCGCCAATCGCAATCGGGCCCCGCGAGAAATCGCGGGGCCTTTTTCGTCCAGCGACATTTCCGCACAGGCGCCATACGGCCCCATGACGCTTGCCGTCTTATGGCGTAAGAGCCGCGCGCCGGCGCCATCTTGACATATGCTAGGTTGGCGCGCCCACATTGTTGCAATGCGGCTTGGTTGCAATGCGGCTTGCAAGGCGTCCGAACCGGCCTGGAGCCACGCGGCCCGCGCGCGGCGTCGGGCCGTTTAGATTTGAGTGCGCGCGCCATTATTGTCGAGGCCCGGGCCTGCATGATGCAAGGACGTGGCGCGAAGGATATGGCGCGAAGGATATGGCGCAAGAATACGACGCGAAAACACGGCGCGGGGGATGGAGCGGATGAAAGGTATTGCGATGACCGGATCGAGCGCGCCCGCCCAATCCCAGGGCATGACGGCTGTCGAAAAGCGCGTCGTCGTCGCCGCCTCGCTCGGCACGGTCTTTGAATGGTACGATTTCTATCTCTACGGCGCGCTCGCCACGATCATCGCCGACCAGTTCTTCGATCAATTCCCCCGCACCACCCGCGAATTTTTTGCGCTTCTGGCCTTTGCGGCCGGCTTTGTCGTGCGCCCGCTCGGCGCGGTCGTGTTCGGCCGCATCGGCGATCTCGTGGGGCGCAAATATACATTCCTCATCGCCATCATGATCATGGCGCTCTCGACCTTTCTGGTCGGCCTGCTGCCGGGCTCGCGCGTCATCGGCGTGGCGGCGCCCATCCTGCTGCTGGTCCTGCGCATGCTGCAAGGCCTGGCGCTTGGCGGCGAATATGGCGGCGCCGCCACCTATATCGCCGAATATGCGCCAAACGGACGGCGCGGCTATTACACTTCCTGGCTGCAAACGACCGCAACGCTCGGCCTTCTGCTGTCGCTTCTGGTCATCCTCGCCACGCGCTCCATCGTCGGCGAGCGGAATTTCGCCGAATACGCCTGGCGGTTTCCGTTCTTCGTTTCCTTCGTTCTCCTGACCCTGTCGCTGTGGATCCGCCTCAGGCTCGCGGAAACGCCGGCCTTCAAGCGCATGCAGGCGCGCGGCGCCGGTTCGCGCGCGCCGTTGACGGAAGCCTTCGGCCGCTGGAACAACGCCAAGATCGCCCTGCTCGCTCTTTTCGGCCTCATAGCGGGACAGGCGGTCGTTCTGTACACCGGCCAGTTCTATACGCTGTTCTTCCTGCAAACGACGTTGCGGGTCGACGGCTACACCTCCACCCTGCTTCTGGCCTGGGCGCTCGTCTTCGGCGCGATCTTCTTCGTCTTCTTCGGCTGGCTGTCCGACCGCATCGGCCGCAAGCCGATCATTCTGGCCGGCTGCCTGATCGCAGCTCTTGCCTATATTCCGACCTTCAAGCAGATCTCAGGCCTCGCCAATCCCGCGCTCAACAAGGCGATCGAGACCGTAAAGGTCACCGTTATCGCCAATCCCGCGCAATGCGGCTCGCTGTTCAACCCGCTTGGCACGCGCCAGTTTTCTTCCGCCTGCGATCGCGCGCGCGAGACGCTGGCGCAGTCTTCCGTACGCTATACGGTCGACCCCGCGCCCGGCGCGACCACGACAATCGTGCGCGTGAATGGCGTAGACATCGTCTATGACGCCACGCGCCCCGCACAAACCGGCAAGACGATCCGCGCAGCGCTGGAGACAGCAGGCTATCCCGCCGCAAACAACCCCGGCATCGTGAAAATGACCGGCCCGCTCGACATTTTCCGAGCACAGACCGGCGGCATCGTCGCCCTGCTGTTCCTGCTGGTCCTGTTCGTGACCATGGTCTACGGGCCGCTGGCGGCGGCGCTGGTCGAACTCTTTCCGACCCGCATCCGCTACACCTCGGTATCGCTGCCCTATCACATCGGCAACGGCTGGTTCGGCGGCCTCCTGCCGGCGATCTCCTTCGCCATGGTCGCCCAGACCGGCGACATCTATTACGGGCTCTGGTACCCGATCGTAATCGCCCTCGTAACCGTCATCATCGGCATGGTCTTCGTGCCCGAGACGAAAAACCGCGACATCTACGCAGGCGACGACAGGCCAGGCTGAGGCGGAAGGCTGCCTTGATTTTATACGCGAAATAAAGGATCAACGGGCCTCATTCGCCGGCGTAGCACAGCGGTAGTGCAGCGGTTTTGTAAACCGAAGGTCGGGAGTTCGATCCTCTCCGCCGGCACCATTTTCTTGCAAGAACCGCACAAGCGCCCGCATGAACGGCGCAAATACGCGCATTCGCAGCGCAAGCAACGGCGCCGTCATTTCATATCGAGAATGCGCACCGGGCCCCATGCGTCGGCGGGCAGGCTTGCAGCCTCCCGGGAAAACGCCGCGAAGGCGCGACAGAACGCCGCCAGTTCCGGATTCTCCCCGGCAAGATCTTCCGCCAGCGCCGCCGCCTCGGAAAAACGGCGCGCGCGATATGCCTCGAGCATGACGGCCTGACGCGCGCGAAAACCCTGGAACACGGCGTCGTTTGCATGCGCCGCATCGCCTGCGAGCGCGAAAATCCGCGTGGGCGCGGCGCGTCCCTTCACGCGCACGCAATCGACCTCCAGCCAGGCGAGATCGGGCGCCTGGGCCTGCGTTTCCTCGCTCGCCAATATGTCGACGCCATAGAATTTGGTGAGACTTTCGAGGCGCGAGGCGACATTCACGGGATCGCCGATCGCCGAATAATCGAAGCGCTTGAGCGATCCTATATTGCCGACCGAGCATTCCCCGGTATTGAGGCCGATGCCGAACCGCGCCTGCTTTTGCGCGCCGCCTTGCGTCTTGTGCGAAAGGTTGAAGGCGGCCAGCGCATCCCGCATCGCCAGCGCCGTCACACAGGCGTTGCGCGCATGTTGCGCATCCTCGAGCGGCGCATTCCAGAAGGCCATGATCGCATCGCCCATATATTTGTCGAGCGTGCCGCCGTGCGCGAGAATCGTCTCGGTCAGCGGCGTCAGATAATCGTTCATGAAAGCGATCGTGTCGGCGCCGTTCAGCCCTTCGACAAGGCCCGTATAATCGCGCATGTCGCAGAACATCAGGGTCAGCGCGCGCGATTCTCCGCCAAGCTTCAACCGTTCCGGCGAAAGCGCAAGCCGCTCCACCACGGCGGGCGAAACGAACCGGCCGAAGGCGTTTTTCACTTGCGCCTTCTGCTTGCGTTCGTAGCGGAACAATTCGACGAGGCCCGCAAGATAGGCGATTGCAATCGTGGCGGACGGAAAGAGCGGGTCGATCAGAACGCCATGCGCGGCAAATGCGCGCCAGCCGGCGCCGAACATGGCTGCAACCGCCGCCACGCCGATCAGGGCGCCGGCGACGGGACGCACGACCGCCGCCGCAAGACAGGCGACCAGCGCCAGAACGAGCGCGGCCAGAAATTCGGCGGGCGGCGCCCAGTCCGGCCGCACGAGATCGCTGCCGGAAAGCGCCTGTTCGATGATCTGCGCGTGAATTTCGACGCCTGGCGCCACGCCGTCGAGCGGGGTTGCGCGCTGGTCGAGCACGCCGGCGGCGGACGAGCCGACCAGCATGATGCGCCCGTCGATTTCTTCGCGCGCGATTTCGCCGGCAAGCAGCTTCCACGCGGGAATGAAACGGCCACGCTCGGAGCGGCTGAAATAGATGCGCCGCTCGGCATGCGGCCCCGTCGCCAGCACGACTTCGCCGACCTTGACCGCATTGACCCCGCTCGCGGCGCCAAACGCCGTCTGCCCGCTCGCATTGGATGAACGCACGACGATGGTCGAGACGCCCTGCGCCGTCCGCAACGCTTCGAGCGCCAGCGACGGCACGAGCGTTGCGCCCGAGCGCACGATCAACGGCGCCGCGCGCACGACCAGGTCGCGCCCCGGCAGCCAGTTGAGCGCGCCGACGCCGGCGGCGGGCCCCGCCAGTTGCGGCAGCGGCGCGATCATGGCGGAAAAATCGGCAAGCCAGGGCGTGGGATCGTCGCCCGCATAGGCAAAGCCCGCCTTGACCGGCGGATCGGCGGCGGACGCGACATTGCCGGTCATGATCGCGCCAAGCGTCACATTCGCCTTGCCGATCTCGCGCGCAAAAAGCGCGTCATGACTTTCGACGCCTTGCAGCGCGTTCTGCGCGCGCACGCGCGTAGCTGCGTCGAGATCGCGTATGAAAAATTCCGGGCTCAGGCGGTCGGGTTCGGAAAAAACCATATCGAAGACGATGGTCGCCGCGCCGCGTTCGGACGCAGCTTTGACCAGCGCGCCGAGACGCGAGCGCGGCCATGGCCATTGCCCGAGGCGGGCAAGCGAATCGTCGTCGATATCGACGATGCGGACCGGCGTATCCGGCGACCAGACGCGCGGCTTGATCCGCTGATACGTGTCGAAGGAAAAGTTGCGCACGCCCTCGAGTTCGCCCGGCGCCAGCGCGCCGAAAGCAAGCATCGCAAGTAGCGGCAGGCCGAATGCAGCGACATAGGCCCACCGCATCGCCATTCAGATCACGCCTTTTTCACGCAGTTCGCGAACGGCGCCGGCGCTGTAGCCGAGCGACCCCAGAACCTCGTCCGTATGTTCTCCGAGCGTTGGCGGCCGGCTGAAAATTTCACCCGGCGTGCGCGAAAGTTTGAGCGCGACGCGCGAAACGGGAGCTGGACGCGGCAGGCCCGGATAATCGACATAGCGCAGAAAACCGCCGGCTTGCACATGCGGATGGTCGAGCGCCTGTTGCGGGCTGAGCACCGGCGCCGCCGGAATTTTCGCGCGCGCCAGCGTGTCGACGGCGTCCTTCACCGTGCGTTCCGCGCACCAGCGACCCATGCGTTCGCTGATGATTGCGCCATTGTCGCCGCGCTTGAGATCGTCGGCAAAGCGTGGATCGCTCAGCCAATGATCCTCGCCCATCAATTGCGCCCAGCGATCGAACAGCGGTTGCCCGGTGACCTGCACGAGCACCCAACCGTCTTTTGCGCGATAGATGTCGGAAGGCGCCGTTGTCTGGCCGAGATTGCCGGTAGGAACGCGGTCCGCCGAAATCACCGCCTGCTCGATCATCGCCGCATTGGCGAACGACAGCGCGGTGGCCAGCAGCGCGCCCTGCACGATCTGCCCCTTGCCCGACTTCTGGCGCTCCATCAGCGCGGCCAGCGTGCCGAAGGCGCAATGCAGCGCCGTGCCGAAGTCGACATAATTCACCGCCGCGCGAAAAGGCGGTTCGCCCTTGCCGGTCATGTAGACCGCGCCCGACATCACCTGCCCCACGCCGTCGAAACCGACGCGGTCGGACCATGGCCCGGTATCGCCAAAGGCGTTGGCGGTGGTGAGGATGATGTCGGGCTTCACGGCGCACAGCGAGGCGTAATCGAGCCCCATCGTTTCGAGCGTCTGCGCCGGCAGATTGGCGACGACGACATCGGCGCTCGCCACCAGCTTCCTGAGAATCTCCTGCCCCTCGGGCTTCATCGGATCGAGCGTCACGCTCTTCTTGTTGCGGTTGACCTGCAAGAACAGCGCGCCCGCGCCGTCCTCGCCGACCGGCGTGACGTAGCGATCCTCGCTGCCTTTGCGCCGCTCGACGCGGATCACGTCCGCGCCGAATTCCGCGAGCAGCGTCGCGCAATAGGGCCCTGCGATATAGCGCCCGAAATCGAGCACGCGAATGCCTTCCAATATCCCGCTCACGTTTCCATCCTGATTTGTATCGCTGTCACAACAGTCTATCCTGCGCGCGCCGGGAGAACAGCCGGCGAAAAGAACGGGCGGACATGCAAAAGATGCAAGAAGCGACACAGCAAGAAATGACGCAGCAAGAAACGGCGCGACAGGAAACGGCGCGACAGGAGATGCAGGCGGGCTGGCGCGCCCTCTCGCGGCTTTATCATGCTTTTCTGACGGGCGCGCTCCTGCGCGTCGCCTCGCGGCGCGGGTCGGACGCGGCCTCCGAGCTTCTGTTCCACATCTTCCGCCGCCAGCATCTGGCCACCTTCCTGCCGGGCCTGGAAAAGCTGGGGCTCGCCGGCCTGCCGCACGCGGTAGCCTGCGCGCAATATCATTATCTGTCCAACCAGATCGGCGGCGTGCGTGTCGAATACATGCCCGAAAGCGACAGCAAGGCCTGGGTGCGCTATGCGCCGCCGCGCTGGATCTGGGAGGGAACCGCCATCTGCGGCGTCACCGGCGACATGTCGCGCGCCATGCTGCGCGGCTGGCATGCGCATAATGGCGTCACGCTCGGCAATCCGCGGCTGGGCTTTGTCTGCACCAAGCAGACGCCGGACGGGCAGGACGGGCTCGAAGGCTATTACATCGAATACGATCACGACATCGCCCCCGAGGATCGCCTGCGTTTTTCACGCGGCGAGGAGGCGCCGCCGTTCGATCCCGAAAAGGCGCCGAAACTCGCCAGCGCGACATGGCCGCAGGAGCGTCTCGACAAGGCCGCCCGCAACTACACGATGGAATATCTGCGCTCGCTCATCCCCGGCGCAATCGACCTGTTCGGGCCGCAGGACGCGCAATGGCTGGTCGGCGGCGCGGCGCGCCTGGTCGGCATGCACTTCTTCGATGAATGCCGCGCCATGCTCGGCCAGACAAAGCCGGGCGCGAAGGGTTTTGCGGAATTCATCCAGGCGATGGCGCAGGCCGGCGACGAAAATTTCGCGCGCCAGCCGGACGCCGACAGCGCGCAGGTTTTCACGCAGAACGGCTGGCGGCTGATGCGCGGCCTTGCGCCGCTGCATCCCCAGAGCTTCGCCATCTGGAACGAATTATGGATCGGATGCCTGGCCGCCCATGACCGTTTCCTGACATGGACGGCGGCGGCATCGGGCGACACGCACAGGTTCGAGATCGCGCCGCGCTGAAACCGGCGCCTATTGCATCAGCACCGGCATGTTGAGCGGGCCGCGGAACCCGAACCCGCGCCATTGCACGGCCGAGGCGTCGGGCAGGCTCATGTTCGCAAAACGCTCGAACAGCATCGGCAGCAGAATGGCGCCCACCGTGCGCCGCGCGATATTTGCGCCCGCGCAATGATGCGGGCCATTGCCGAAGGCCTGATGATGCATCGGCCCGCGCAGCGCATTGAAGTTTTCGCCGTCCTCGAACACGTCCTCGTCGCGGTTTGCCGAAGCCTGGATCGTCATGACGATATCGCCCTTGGGAATGAAAGAGCCGCCGATCTCGACATCCGCCATCACGCCGCGCGAGCTGGCCTGGATCGGCGCCACCCAGCGCACGCCCTCCTCGAATGCATCGCCCCATTTTTCCTGCGCGCGAACGGCTTCGAGCTGGTCGGGATTGGTCAAAAGCCCGTAGATGATCGTCAGCATGCCGTCGCGCGGCTCGTTGACGCCGCCGCCGATGGCGATTTTCATGTTGGCGACGATCTGGCTTTCGGGAATCGGGTTGCGCGCATTCACCATGACGGACAGCGCCGAAGCGTCGGGCGCAGCCTTCACCCGCTCCATATTGGCGCCGATGCAGCGGTTCATTTCGACATTGGCTTCATCGCTCGCCTCGAACGGGCCGGGCGTCCAGCCGAAATTGCCGGCGCCGTCGATGAGTATCTGCGACCAGCGCTGAACCTCCTCGTCGCTGGCGTCGGGAATGCCCATCACATGCGCCAGAATGCGCGCCGACAATGGCCCGGCAAGCATCGGAAAAAGATCGACGATTTCGCCGCGCGGAATACGGTCGAGATATTCGCCGACCAGCCTGGCGTAGAGCGGCGCCCATTCGGCCTCGATCGACTTGGGCATGAGCGCGGGCAGCATCGCCATGCGCTCCGCCCGGTGCTCGTCGTGATCCTTGCGCATCAGCGTATGCGCCTGAAAGGCGCGTTTCATCGGCGTCTCCGGATCGTCCGAACTGAAGATCGCGGCGTTCTCCTTCACGTATTTTGTGTGGGCGGCCTTGGTCAAAAACGTGCGCCCCACCGATTTGACGCGCACGACCGGCGCCTCGCGCCGCACTCGGCGATAGATCGGATAGGGATCGGCGGTCAGTTCGGTAAGCGAGATCTGGTCGTCGACTGGCGGAAGCGCGGTGGCATCCATTTGATCCTCCCGTATATTTTCAAACAACATGCCAGAGACGAAAATCGGCGCAAAATTGATTTTCCATCGGCGCCATTCATTTTCAGGCGGTCCGTGGCGCATGCCTCGCTGACGTCTAAGAAAAAATGGTCTAAAAGGCGCCATGCCTCAGTCAGACGCCACACAGAACCTTGACGCTGCGCCCGCGCCGCTGGCCTTCCCGGAACTTGCGAAAGCCATCTCCAAACGACGTTCCGTCTACGGTTACCTCAGCGGCTTGAAGCTCGACCGCTACGAACCCGGCGAGGCCTGGACCAGTCTTCCCTACCGGCCCGTTTTCGTCGGAGACGCGCAGACCGGCGTGCTGCATGGCGGCGTCGTCACGGCCATGCTCGACGAAAGCTGCGGCATGGCGGTCCAGCTTGCGCTGGACGGCCGGCGCGCCATCGCCACGCTCGACCTGCGCATTGATTACCAGAGGCCCGCCACGCCGGGCATCGAGCTCAAGGCGCATGCGATCTGCTACCGCGTGACGCGCTCCATCGCTTTCGTGCGCGCGACCGCCTATGAGGAATCCGAAGACGAGCCTGTCGCCACCGCCACGGCCTGTTTCATGGCCGGCGCCAACCGCAGCAACATGCTGAAGGACAAGCCCGCCAATTACCGCACGCCCGATCCGCTCGATGCGCCCGAGGATCCCGCCGGCCTGTTCGCCAACAGTCCGTTTGCGCGCTGCCTTGGCATTCGCATCGGCGAGGACGGCGTTCCCGTCATGCCCTTTTCCGAACGCATCATCGGCAATCCCATCCTGCCCGCAATTCACGGCGGCATGACCGGCGCCTTTCTTGAAACTGCCGCCATCGTCTCCTTGCGGAAGGAGCTGGGCCTCGATCGTCTGCCCAAGCCGATCGGCCTCACCATCAATTATCTGCGCTCGGGCCGCGCGCTCGACACATTCGCAAAGGTTTCCATAGTCAAACAGGGCCGGCGCGTGGTCGCCTTCGAGGCCTGGGCCTGGCAGGACGATCCGGACAAGCCCATCGCTTCGGCATTCGGCCATTTCATGCTGCGCCACACGCCGGGCGAGGAGGAATGAGCGGTTTTTCGAGCGAGCCGCTCGCCTTTCAGGCGCTTTCTCCCGAAGAAAGTCTTTCGCGCACGAAAAATTTCGTCGCGCGCCTG
This sequence comes from Rhodoblastus sp., assembly GCA_047971685.1. Taxonomy (GTDB): domain Bacteria; phylum Pseudomonadota; class Alphaproteobacteria; order Rhizobiales; family Beijerinckiaceae; genus JAJXWB01. The sequence goes on along the minus strand of JBKDZW010000057.1, from coordinate 43,249 downwards.
AAAAAACGCCGCACCGTGCGTGATTTCTCCAGCGAACCCGTATCGCGCGAAATCATCGAAACAGCCTTGCTGGCCGCAGGTTCCGCGCCCTCCGGCGCCAATCAGCAGCCCTGGACCTTCGTCGCCATTTCCGACCCCGCGCTCAAGGCGCGCATTCGCGCAGGCGCGGAGGCCGAGGAAAAAGCCTTCTACGACGGGCGCGCGGGTAAGGAATGGCTGGAGGCGCTGGCGCCGCTCGGCACGGATTGGGAAAAACCCTTCCTCGAGACCGCGCCCTGGCTCATCGCCATTTTCATGCAGCGCTGGGGCAAAGGCGAAAACGACAGGCGCGTGAAACATTATTACGCGCTGGAATCGGTTGGCATCGCCACCGGCTTCCTGATCGCCGCATTGCACGAAGCCGGACTGGCGACGCTGACGCATACGCCCTCGCCCATGGGCTTTCTCAACGAAATCTGCGGCCGGCCCGATAATGAGAAGGCGATCGTCCTGCTCGTCGCCGGCAAGCCCGCCCCCGATTGCCGCGTGCCCGCCATCGGCAGGAAGCCCCTGGACGAAATCGCCCGCTTCCTCTGACCGCGCGAAGCCCGAGGCCCTTTCGTCCGGCCCGACAAGGGCCTATCAAGGGCGCTCCGAACGAGCAGGATCATGCCGCTTACTTTTCCGGCCCCAGCGCGCGCCCTTGAGCGTCTCGCCTTTCTGTCCTCCGGCGTGCCCGAAGCCGAAGGCGCGCGCGCGCGCCTGGTCGCGCGCTATGGCGAATGCGCGCCTGCCGAGGCCGACGCGGTGATCGCGCTTGGCGGCGACGGCCTGATGATCCAGACCCTGCACAAGCTGATAGGCCGCAATCTCCCGGTTTTCGGCATGAATCGCGGTTCGGTCGGCTTTTTGATGAACGATTTCAGGGAAGAAGGCTTGCGCGAAAGGCTTGCCGCCGCCACCAGTTCGCTCGTTCATCCCCTGGTCATGCGCGTGACCGGCGCCGACGGGCAGACGCACGAGGCGCGCGCCATCAACGAAGTCTCGATGCTGCGCCAGACCCATCAGGCCGCGAAATTGCGCATTGCCATCGACGGCCAGACGCGGCTCGAGGAGCTGGTGGCGGACGGCCTTCTGGTGGCCACGCCCGCAGGCTCGACCGCCTACAATCTCTCGGTCAACGGCCCCATTCTGCCATTGGCCGCGCCTTTGATGGCGCTGACGCCGATCTCGGCCTTCCGCCCGAGGCGCTGGCGCGGCGCCCTGCTGCCGGACCGCGCGAAAGTGGTGATCGACGTGCTGGAAGCCGACAAGCGCCCGGTCGCCGCCGTCGCCGACCATTCCGAATACCGCAAGATCACGCGCGTGGAGGTCTCCATGGACCACGCGGTCGGGCTCACGCTGCTGCATGACCCCGGCCATTCCATGGAAGAACGGATTCTGCGGGAACAGTTCGGCGCATAAGCGGCATGGCGCGGCCGGGGCTGCGCGCCGGAGCGCCTCCTCCCGTCTTGCTTGAAGCCTACCCCGCAGCAATCGCCCGCGAAATCACCAGACGCTGCACCTCGCTCGTGCCTTCGTAAATCTGGCACACGCGCACGTCGCGATAGATGCGTTCGACGGGATAGTCTGCAAGATAGCCATAGCCGCCGTGAATCTGGATGGCGTCCGAACAGACCTGCTCCGCCATCTCGCTGGCGAAGAGTTTCGCCATCGAGGCTTCCTTCAGGCACGCCAGGCCGGCGTCTTTCAGAAGCGCTGCGCGAAAAACCATCAATTCGGCGGCCTCGATCCGCGTCGCCATATCGGCGAGTTTGAAGGCGATCGTCTGATGCTCGATGATCGGCTTGCCGAATTGCTTGCGCTCCCTGGCGTAGTCGCGCGCCGCCTCGAAGGCCGCCCGCGCCATGCCGACCGCCTGCGCGGCGATGCCGATGCGACCGCCTTCGAGATTGGCGAGCGCGATTTTGAGACCCTGCCCTTCCGCGCCAAGGCGCTGTTCAACCGGCACGCGCATATTCTCGAACGACAGCGCGCAAGTGTCGGAGGAATGCTGCCCGAGCTTCAATTCGACGCGCTCGACCCGGAAGCCTGGCGTATCCGTCGGCACGACGAAGGCGGACAGCCCATTCTTGCCGGCCTGCGGGTCGGTGACGGCGAAAACGATGGCGATCCTGGCGTTCTTGCCCGACGTGATGAACTGCTTGGCGCCGTCGAGAATGTAGTGGTCGCCGTCGCGCCGCGCGCGCGTGCGGATGGAGGCGGCGTCTGAGCCCGCGTCCGGTTCGGTGAGACAAAAGCAGCCGATCCATTCGCCGCGCGCCATCGGTTTGAGATATTTTTCGCGCTGCGCATCGTCGCCGTAGTTCAGGATCGGCATGCAGCCGACCCCATTATGCACGCTCATGATGGTGGATACCGCGCCGCAGCCGGCGGCCACCTCGATGACGGCGGCCGCATAGGACACATAATCGAGCCCCGCCCCGCCCCACTCCGCCGGCACATTCATGCCCAGAAATCCGAGCGAAGCCATTTCCGCGAGCGCTTCGGCCGGAAAGCGGTGATCGCGATCCCATTCGGCAGCGTTGGGCGCCAGTTTCTCGCGTGAGAAATCGCGCGCCATATCGCGCACCATCTGTTGTTCTTCGGTCAGGATCATGCCGCCTCCAGCGCAATCGCGGTCGCTTCGCCGCCGCCGATGCACAAGGAGGCGACGCCGCGCTTGAGACCGTATTTCCGCAGGGCCGAAATCAGGGTCACGACGATGCGCGCGCCGGACGCGCCGATTGGGTGGCCAAGCGCGCAGGCGCCGCCATGCACGTTGATCTTGTCGTGCGGAATATCGAGATCGCGCATGGCGATCATGGCCACGACCGCAAAGGCTTCGTTCACTTCCCAGAGATCGACCTGCCCTGCCGACCAGCCCACGCGCTCGAGCAGCCGCTTGATCGACCCCACGGGCGCGGAGGGAAAGAGGCCCGGCGTCGAGGCATGCGTGGAATGGCCGACGATCGTGGCGATGGGTTTGAGACCGCGCTTTTCGGCTTGCGAGCGGCGCATCAGGGTCACCGCCGCAGCGCCGTCCGAGATCGAGGAGGAATTGGCCGCCGTCACCGTGCCGCCCTCGCGAAAGGCGGGTTTCAGCGATGGTATCTTGTCGATCTGCGCCTTGCCGGGCTGCTCGTCGATTTCAATCGTCGTCTCGCCCTTGCGCGACTTCACCTTCACCGGCGCGATTTCCCCGGCGAAGGAGCCGTCCTTGCCGGCCTTGACAGCGCGCTCGAGCGAGGCGATGGCGTAAGCGTCCTGCGCCTGCCTCGAAAACTGGTAGGATTGGGCGGCGTCTTCCGCGAATGTCCCCATCAGGCGGCCGCGATCGTAGGCGTCTTCAAGGCCGTCGAGAAACATATGGTCGAGCACCCGGTCGTGCCCGAGCCGATAGCCTGCGCGCGCCTTCGGCAGCAGGTAGGGCGCATTGCTCATGCTCTCCATGCCGCCGGCCGCCATCACGTCGAACGAGCCGCCGGCCAGCATGTCATGCGCAAACATGATCGCCTGCATGCCCGAGCCGCACATTTTGTTGACGGTCGTACACCCCGTCGATTTCGGCATGCCCGCGCCAAGCGCCGCCTGACGCGCCGGCGCCTGCCCCTGCCCCGCCGGAAGAACGCAACCCATCACCACATTCTCGATGTCGTCGGCCTTGAGGCCGGAGCGCGCGACGGCGGCGGCAAGCGCCTGCGAACCGAGTTGCGGCGCGTTCATGGCGGCGAAATCGCCAAGCAGCCCGCCCATGGGCGTGCGCGCCGCCCCGACAATGACGATTGGATCGGATTTCATGGGCTTCTCCTCGCAGGGCGCGCCCGGCAGCATCGCTGGTCCCAGGCCGCGCCGGATATGGAAATTGCAGCGATATTAGCCGCAAAAGACGCGCGCGCCACTGCGTGATAAAACCAGTTCTGCAATACCCCTCAGCGCGTGCTCCTGAGCACGGCGCAGGCGCCGCCGGCCTTCTGGATTTTTGCGCATAACGCCTGCGCCTCCGCGCGGGTCTGCGCAGGTACGCGCACCCGGTAGAAGGCGCGCGTGCCCCGGCTGCGCAGCCGCGAGCCGATGACCATGGGCTGCACGTCGCCCAGAACGCCCGCCAGCCGCGTTCTGGCGCGCGCGAAAGACGCAAGCGCCTGCGCCTTCGAGAAATTGCCGGCAAGCTGCACGCCCCAGGGCGCTGTCGGCGCGAGCGCGGCAATCAGCGTGCCGCGCCGCTGTTTCAGCGCCGCCGTGATTTTCTCGCAGGATTCGGGCGAGACCGCATAGGCCGGCGCGCGCGCGCCGTCGCGCCAGTCTTCGATCGCCGCCCCGGTCACGATCATCACGTAATTGCGCGTTTCCGCGGGCATGCCGCCTTTGCCGGAAAGCCAGTCGGCGACGCGCTGCGGCCCCGCGTTATAGGCGGCCGCCGCAAGCCCGAGATTGCCGAACCGCCCGCGCAATTCGCCAAGCAGATTGGCGGCCTTCGGGATCGCCTGTTCGGGATCGAAGGGGTCGGCAAGCCCGCGTTCGGCAGCCGTCCCCGGCATGAATTGCGCCATGCCCTGCGCGCCCTTGGGGCTGACCGCGCTGGCGTTGAAACGGCTCTCCTGCCAGATCAGCTTGGTCAGATAATCGGCGGGAAGTTTTTCCGCCTGCGCCGCGCGTTCGATCAGCCGGCAGACGGACGCGACAACGCTCTCCTGCGCCAGCGCGGGCGCAGGAGCCTGCGCAAGGAACAGCACAAGCGACGAAATCAGAGTTTTCACGCGGCGCCCGGCATGTGCGCCGCACGACAAAGCGTTAATTTTACGTAATAAAATCAAAAGCAACAGAGTAATGACCATGAATTTCCCAGGAAAAATCATGAATTCTCTTGGGAAAAATGACGGCGGAATGTCTCGGCGCATTCTGGTTGACCTTCGGCGGATGCGGCAGCGCGATCCATCGACTGCACATGTCGCCAGCGTGACTTATACGCACTTGAGCGCTGCGCCTACAGGCGCATGAGCGCCACGCCCGCCGCAATCGTCGCCGCCGCCGTCCAGCGCCACAAGCCGCCCCGCTCGCCAAGAAAAACGACGCCGATCAGCATGGCCATCGGCACGCTGGTTTCGCGCAGGGCCGCCACCAGCGCGACGGGCGCCTTGGTAAAGGCCCAGATCGCCGCCCAATAGGCCAGAAAAGACAATATTCCAGCGAGCGCCCCGAGACGCCATGTGCGCGCATCTGCCCGCAATATGGCGGTTCCGCGCCGGAACAGGCCCACGGCGGCAAGGCCGGCGCCCGACAGCGCGAACATGGCGCAAGTATAGGCGGATGCAGATCCCGAGGCGCGCGCGCCCATGGCGTCCACCAGCGTATAGCCGGCGGTAAAGCAGGCCGAGCCGAGCGCATAGCCGACAGCCTTCCCACGCATACGGCCACAGTCGCCGCCCCCGCGCAGGGACAGCGCGACGACGCCGAGGCCGATGCAGGCCACGGCCGCAATCTTGACCGCACTCAAGGCCTCGCCCGGAAACGCGGCGCTGGCGAGCGCCACGATCAGCGGCGCCGCGCCGCGCGCCAGCGGATAGACCTGCGCGAGATCGCCATGCGCATAGGCCTCGGTCAGAAACAGCATGTAGCCGACATGCAGCGCGCCCGAAAGCACAAGCCAGGGCGTGGCTTTGGCCGAAATCATCGGAAAGAACGGGGCGAGCGCAAGCCCCATCGCACATTCGGCAAGGGTCAGCGCCAGCATGAGCGCGAAACGGTCGCCGCCGGCCTTGACCAGCGCGTTCCAGGACGCATGCATGAGCGCTGCGCCAAGAATCGTCAGAAATACGATGCTTTCCAAGCGCCCGACGCCTCCCGGCCTCCATCATGGCCGATTCGAGGAGCGTCCGGGAAAATCAGGCGGCCAGTTCCGCCTCGATCGCCTTGAGATCGATAGCGATCACGCGCGGCGCAAGATCGCCTTCCGGCTCGTCCAGCGGCACGGCGACATCCGGCGCCTCGAGCGCTGGCGCAAACAGGTTCTGCGCCGCCTCGCGCGCCTCCTCGCGCGCAGCTTCCGCATCGAAGCGGCGCAGAAGCGCGAGCAGCGAGCCGAGTTCGATCGGGTCTGCGCCTTCGCAGGCCGTCAGCACCCGCTCGATCATGGCGCGCGACAGGCGCGCGCCGCTCTCGTGCGCTGCCGCGCCAAACTCGCCGAGCGCGGAAAGCGCGGCGCGGAAGGCAGGCAGCAATTTGTCCGGCAGGCCGGCCGCCTTGTAGAGCGCGCCGAAACCCGAGCCGCGCCAGTCGCGCGCCAACGGCAAAACCTTGCGCTCCGGCAGGCCCGACAATTCGACGAGCGCCGCATTGAACAGGCAGGAATTGCCCGACAGCAGCGCCCGCAGCGCCAGGCTCGGCGTGAGGCGCCCGCAGGCCCGCAAGTGCCGGGCCAGCGCAAGCGCCGCCCGCCAGTCGCGCGACCGCTCGGCGTCCGCAGCGATCATGACATGCGCCTTGTCGGTCGCCTCGCGCACCAGCCGGTCGGCCCGCTCCGACGAGAGCCAGGAGCAATTGACCACGAATTGCGACAGCGCGCCGGCGGTCGCCGTCACCAGATCGCTGCGCACAGACGGCGGCAGGCCCGGCCGCGACAAAAGCGCCTCGCGCAATTCGCCGTCCGAGCCGAAACGCTCTACCATGCGGCGCATGGAAAATTCGGGGATGTCGGCGCCGGGATTGACGGCAAGCCCGATCAGCGGCTCGCGTCCGGCAACTTCGGCGACGGCTGCCGAAACGCTCGCCGAAACATTCGCCCGCAACGCAATCGCAGCCTGCGCGAACGCATCGCCAATCGCTACGCAATCAATGAGTTCGCCATCGCCAAGCAATGGCGAACGCGAAAGGACGGGCGCAGCCACCTCGGATTGATCGTTGGCCAGCGCGACGACGATCGCCTGCGGCGCTTCCGCAGCGCCCGCAAACGCCTCCGACATCGCCTTGCGCACGGACGGCGCGGGATCGTCGAGCAGCGCGGTCAGCGCCACTTCGGCTTCGCGTTGGTCCTGGGCGTCGAACTCTCCGTAGAGATAGGCCCGCGCCAGCGAGCCCGCGCCCTCGGCGCGTTCGGCGGAAGAGGCTGTTGTCGCCCATTGCATGAACTTGCGTACAATCATTTAGGAAACTTGACGCCTTGGCCGAACGGGAGGTCCGGCGTGCTTCCGATCATGAGCGGTTATGGTAAATGGAGATTTAAGCGCCGAAAAAAGTCGTTCTGACCCAAGGCCATCGCCAATTCCGGAAGGAAACGCCATGACTGCATCAAATTACGCCCGCCATCCGCGCGGCGGTTTTTATTTCGAGGACTTCACAATCGGCCGCGTTTTCAAGCACGGCCTCACCCGCACCGTGACGCAGATGGACAACATGCTGTTCTCCAATATGACGCTCAATCCGCAGCCCCTGCACATCGATGCGCATTTCTGCGCGACCGAGACGCAATGGGGCCAGCCTCTGATGAATTCTCTGTTCACGCTCGGCCTGATGATCGGCATTTCCGTCAACGACACGACCGTCGGCACGACCATCGGCAATCTCGGCATGAGCGATGTGAAATTCCCGGCGCCGCTGTTTGAGGGCGACACTATCCGCGTCGAAACCGAAATCGTCGGCGCCCGCGAATCCAAATCGCGCAAGGATGCGGGCATCGTCGATTTTCAGCATCGCGCCTACAAGCAGGACGGCACATTGGTCGCCGAATGCAAGCGCCAGGGCTTCATGTTGAAGCGTCCTCAAAATGCGGCCTCCGCAGCGGCGGCTGTCTGATGCGCTCGCAACTCTTCGTTCCCGGCGATTCCGACAAGAAGCTCGCCAAGGGTCTGGACGCCGGCGCGGACTGCCTGTTTGTAGACCTCGAGGATTCCGTCGCCGCCGCCAACAAGGACAAGGCGCGCGCAACGACGCGCGACTTTCTGAAGTCCGCGCGGAAAAGCGACAGGCGGCCCCTGCTCTACGTGCGCGTCAATGCGCTCGACACCGGATTGACCGACGCCGATCTCGACGCCGTCATGTCCGGCCGTCCCGACGGCATATTGCTGCCGAAATCGCAGGGCGGCGTCGATGTGCAGCATCTGGCGGCCAAGCTCGCCGTGCGCGAAGCCGAAAACGACATTGCCGGCGGCGCGACCCGCATCTGTTGCGTGGCCACGGAAACAGCAGGCGCCGTCTTCGGCCTGTCCTCCTATCGCAGCGCGAGCCGGCGCCTCGTCGCGCTCACCTGGGGCGCCGAGGATCTGTCCGCCGATCTCGGCGCGGAAACCAATCGCCTGCCCGACGGAACGCATGCGCCGGTCTATGTGCTTGCGCGCAATCTCACGCTTCTTGCCGCCGTTTCCGCAGGCGTCCAGCCCATCGACACCGTCTTTCCGAATTTCCGCGACGACGATGGCTTCCGCCGCGAATGCATGGAGGCGCGGCGCGACGGCTTCACGGGCAAGATGGCGATCCATCCCGCGCAGGTTCCCATCATCAACGAGATTTTCACGCCGCCCGAAGCCGAGATCCTGCGCGCGAAAAAGATCGTGAAGGCTTTTGCCGACAATCCGGCGGCCGGCGTGATCGGCCTCGACGGCGAAATGCTCGACAAGCCGCATCTCGAACGCGCCAGGAAATTGCTGGCGCGACTGGGGTCTGCGAGTTAGCGCCAGCAATCGAAACAAGGCTCAAATCGGCGCTGCACGAAATCGGCGCGGCAATTGACACCGCAGCGCGATGCGCAGCTAATGTCATGACGGAGCGGATTGCGCCGCCCGGAGGAAACGCGCTTGAGCGGAACCCGCAATGTCATTCCCGTCACGCCGGAAGACTACCGGCGTCTTGCGGAAAAGCGCCTGCCGCGTTTCCTGTTCGACTACATCGACGGCGCGGCCAATGCGGAATATACGCTTGCCGCCAATGTCGAGGACTTCCGCAAGATCGTCCTGCGTCAGCGCGTGATGCGCGACGTCTCGAACATAGACACATCCACGACCTTATCGGGCGAAAAGGCGGCCATGCCCGTCATTCTGGCGCCGGTCGGCATGGCCGGCATGATGGCGCGGCGCGGCGAGACGCAGGCCGTGCGCGCAGCCAATGCCGCAAATATTCCATTCACGCTTTCCACGGTCTCCGTCTGCGATCTCGCCGAGGTCGCGCGCGCCGCCTCGAGACCGTTCTGGTTCCAGCTCTACATGATGCGCGATCGCGGCGTCGTGCAGGATCTGCTGGCGCGCGCGAAAAATGCGGGATGCGACACGCTCGCCTTCACCGTCGACCTCGCTGTGACCGGCATGCGTCACCGCGATCTGCGCAATGGCGCCTGGTCGTCGTCGCTGCATGCGCGCGCGGTCAAGGCCTGGGAAATCGCAAGTCATCCGCACTGGCTGCTTGACGTGGCCTTGCGCGGAAAACCGCACGGCTTCGGCAATCTCGCCGATCGCGTGCCGGATCCCACGCGGCTCGAAGCCTTCTCCGCCTGGGTGGCAAGCCAGTTCGACCCCTCCGTCGCCTGGAAGGACATCGAATGGCTGCGCAGCGTCTGGAAGGGCCGCCTGCTCATCAAGGGCATACTCGAGCCGGAGGACGCAAAATCGGCCGTCGCGGCTGGCGCGGATGGCGTCATCGTCTCCAATCACGGCGCGCGGCAACTGGACAGCGTCGCCTCCTCGATCTCCAAACTGCCTGAAGTTGTCGCCGCCGTCGGCGACCGCGCGGAAGTGTTCATGGACGGCGGCGTACGCAGTGGCGTCGATGTCTTCAAGGCGCTGGCGCTCGGCGCAAAGGGCGTGATGATCGGGCGCCCCTGGGCATGGGCGCTGGCCGGCGCCGGTCAGGCCGGCATAAGCGGCATGCTGGCGATCATGCAGCAGGAATTGCGCGTGGCCATGGCCCTGTCGGGCGTCAATCGCATCGACGAAATCGCGCGCGACGCGATTGACGGAACCTGAGGTTCGCCGCGCCTATTTCGGCCGCTCCATCTGAAACAGACTGTCGACGACGGCATAATCGCCAAGACCGCCGCAGCGCGCGACGGGCTTGACTTCGGCAAGCTGGAATTGCCCCTGCCGGCCTATGAAAACGGGATCGATGTGGACGCCCACGACCTGGCCGAGCACCAGCCAGTAATCGATGCCCTTTCCGTCGATGTTCTTGAGTTCCTGAATCGACGTCACCTTGCATTCCATTGCAACCGGGCTCTTGGCCACGCGCGGCGGCTTGACGAGATTGCACGGCGCCATTTCCAGGCCGGCATGGACAAATTCGTTTTCCCCGCGCGGCAGCGTCGCCGACGTATCGTTCATCGCATGGCGCAAATCCCAGTTCGGCAGGTTCCAGACGAATTCGCCCGTCTCCTGCGCAAAGGCCAGCGAATCCTTCACGCCAACGGACGAAAACGCCAGAATGGGCGGCCGGTCGGCGAAGGCGTTGAAGAAGGAATAAGGCGCCAGATTGATCTCGCCCGCCTTGCTCATCGTCGTCACCCAGCCAATCGGCCGTGGCGCGATGATCGCCTTGAAAGGGTCGTGCGGCAGGATCGCGCGGTCGCGCTTTTCGGGCGTGTAGAACAACAAGGGATGGTCTCCTGTGCGGCTTGCCCGTCACAATAGAGGCGATCCGGTCTAATTCAACGTCCGCAGGTCAGCAATCATGCCGGCGCAGCCCTGCGAAGCCGGCAGATCGCCGCCGGCTTCATGCGCCCCGGCGCCCAACTATTTTGAGCCCAACCGTTTTGGGACTAACCGTTTCTGGGCCGCTCCGGCAGCTTGCGCGGCGGCTCCGGCTCGGCGCCGGCCGGTCCGAGCGAACGGATATAGGCGACGATATCGTCGATCTCGTTGCGCGTCAGCGACATGTTCGGCATCTTGCCGTGCGGTTCAGCAAGGAAGGCCGCCAACGGCTTCTTCTCGGTCTTGCGCCGCGCAATGTCGCCGAATGTCGGCACATCCACGCTGGCGCTCGTCTGGTCTGGCGCAACCACATGGCAGGCCGCGCACCATTGCTTCGAGATTTTAAGCCCGTTCTCCACATCGGCGCCAATTGCCGGCGAGGCGGCGCCCATCACGGCGAGAACGACAGGAATACGAGAAAGTTTTTTCATGTGGCCACAGTTCCCCCAATTTGTAACCGGCGTCCTTGCCCTGCATCAAACGCGGACGAAAATCGTCTCCAGCCAGCGCAAGAGATCGGACGTCGTTTCCTCGCGATTGGTCTCGTTCAACGTCTCGTGCCGTGCGCCGGGATAGACGCGCATGTCCACCTTCGTCAGCCCCGCGCCGCGATAAGCCTGCGCCAGAGCCGGCAGATTGGCGCCCACGGGATCGTCGGAGCCGCTGAAGATGTAGACCGGAATATCCTTGCGGATCCGTGCGAGCCGCTCCGGCTTCAGGAGCGGCCCAAGTCCGTCGAGCAGATCGATTGCAAGCTGGATCGAAAATTCAAAGCCGCACAAGGGATCGGCGATATAGGCGTCGACTTCTTCCCGATCGCGCGAGAGCCAGTCGAACGGCGTGCGCGCCGGCTTGAAGCGCTTGTTGAACTCGCCGAACATCATCGTCTGCAACAAGTCGCTTTTGCCATGCGCTCCGAGCCGCAGCCGCTCGATGCGCGCGATCATGCGCCCGATGCCCGCAATCGCCGGCGGCGGGCCGTTTGAGCCCGACAAGGCAAGGCCTGCGATCGCATCGCTATGGTCGGCGACGAAATCCTGCGCCATGAACGAGCCCATGGAATGGCCGAGCAGCACGGCCGGGACACCCGGATGATCGGCCGCCATCCGTCGGTTGAGCGTCCAGAGGTCGCCGACGCATTTGCGCCATCCCTCACGCTCCGCGAAAAACCCGATATCGCCGGCGCGCGCGGTCTTGCCGTGGCCGCGATGGTCGTCTGCATAGACGGCCCATCCCTGCGCGCTCAGTCTGTGCGCCAGCCGTTCGTAACGGCCCCCGTGTTCGGCAAGCCCGTGCGCGATCTGAACGGCGCCGCGCGGCGTCTCCGCAGGCAGCCAGCGATGGACGAATATTTCGGCGCCGTCGTCCGCCTTCAGGCGAAAATCGTCGGCGCGCATGTCAAAAGGCCTTGAAGGTGATGATCGTGCGCGTATCGACGATGCCGGGGATCGTCTGCACTTTCTGGCCGACGAAATGGCCGATGTCTTCTTCGCGGTCGAGGTAGAATTTGGCGAGAATGTCGAAATTGCCGGCGATCGAATAGATTTCGGAGGCGATTTCGGCTTCGGCCAGCGCGCTGGCGACCTCGTAGGTGCGCCCAAGCGCGCATTTGATCTCGACAAAGAAGGTCTGCATTCTCTCACCCCGGCGCGTTTGGCCTATTTTGCAACAACTTCCACGTCGCGGTCGAGTGTCGATTGCACCTGGAATTGCGTCTGGTAGGTCTTGCCCTCGTGCCGCGCTATGGCGACATATTCGCCCTGCGCCAGCACCAGCGCGGGAAAGGCGCCGATCAATTCGCGGATGACGTCGCCGCCCGGCGTCAGCACCGAGAACGAAGTGTTGGCGAGCGCCTCGCCGCCCGGCTGGTTGACCAGTTTCAACGTCATGGTCGCCGCGCGATGCTTGAGGGTCGCCACCGTCACCTTGCCTGCCTGAACGCGCAAATCCGTCGTCACGATCGAATTTGTGGCGGACGCTGCGCCCGTGGTCGTCGAATTGCCGAGATCGTAAAGCGTGGAAACGATGTGATACTGGCCCTCCGGCAGGCAGATGAATTCGCCAGGCTTGCCCTTGTCGACCACCAGTTTGGCTTCCGAATTGCCGGGCGCAGGCACATAGATGGCGATCGAAATCTTTTGCGGCGCAATCGCGTGCGCGCCGAGCATCGTGGAAAACTCGAGCGCGCCGGCGTTGAGCACGACACGCTCGCTGGTCGACCGCGGCTCGACCACAACGCGCTTGGAAACGCCCGCCAGCCCGAAAGCCGCATGCACGATATAGGCGCCTGTCGGCAGCGTGAACCGGGGCGAGGCCGCATCGGATTCGGCGATCACCTTGTGCGTGCCGTCGGGCTGTGCGCGCTCCTCGAACACCCGCCATTTCAGCCCCCCGCGCACCGGCTGGGTCTCGTTGGCGGCAAGAATGGCGGACATGTAGAGCGTGCCCTGCGGCGCTTCGGACTGCTGGGCCGGCAGGTTGGGGCCGAACATGCCAGGCCCGAACTGCGGCAGGCCCTGCGTTCCGGCGACCGCCGGACCAGACAGAACCGGACCAAGCAGGACGAGCCCGGCGAGCGCCGGCCCGATGACTGAAACGAAACGAGACCACGACATGACGCCAGCCATGGCGGGCGATTGCGGCAAGGTCAAGGATTTCGCCCAGGCGTCCGTCCGCCCCCTCATTCCGCCCGCGTCACGTCCGGCGGCCTCGCTTCGGCGGCAAGCATCGCGAAAGCCTCGTCGAGCCCCATGGATTGCTGGGCCTGCGAACCCAGACGGCGGATCGAGACCGTGCGCTCGGCCGCCTCCTTGCGCCCGAGCACGAGAAGAACGGGAATCTTGGCGAGCGAATGTTCGCGCACCTTGTAATTGATCTTCTCGTTGCGCAGGTCGAGATCGGCGCGCAGCCCCTTCTTGCGGGCGAGCGCCGCGATTTCCATGGCGAAATCGTCCGCCTCCTGCGTGATCGTGGCCACCACGATCTGCATGGGAGCGAGCCAGAGCGGCATGTGGCCGGCGAAATGCTCGATCAGAATGCCGATAAAGCGCTCCATCGAGCCGCAGATCGCACGATGCACCATGACCGGCGGCGTCTTTTCGCTATTGGCGTCGATATAGAAAGCGCCGAAACGCTCGGGCAGATTGAAGTCGACCTGCGTCGTGCCGCATTGCCAGTCGCGGCCGATGGCGTCGCGCAGCACATACTCGAACTTCGGCCCGTAGAAAGCGCCCTCGCCCGGATTGATCGAGGTCTCGATCCTGTCGCCGCCTTCCGCCTTGATGCGCTCGAGCACCCGGCCCATCACGCTTTCGGCGTGATCCCACAAGGCGTCGGCGCCAACGCGCTTTTCGGGGCGCGTCGACAATTTCACCACAAGCTTGTCGAAGCCGAAGTCGCCGTAAACCGAGAGGATGAGATCGTTGATTTTCATGATCTCGGCTTCGAGCTGATCTTCCGTGCAGAAAATATGCGCATCGTCCTGCGTGAACGCGCGCACGCGCATCACGCCATGCATCGCGCCCGAGGGCTCGTAGCGATGCACCACGCCGAACTCGGCCATGCGCATCGGCAATTCGCGGTAGGAACGCAGCCCGTGCTTGAATATCTGGACATGGCCCGGACAATTCATCGGCTTCAGCGCAAACACGCGCTGGTCGGCCTCCGGATCGTCGGGGCGCATGAAGGCGGTCGCCGATTTCACCGCGAACATATTGTCGGAATACCAGCCCCAGTGCCCCGAGGTTTCCCACAAGGCCTTGTCCATCACCTGCGGCGCGTTCACTTCCTCGTAATCGCCGGCAAGTCGGCGGCGCATGTAGGAAACGAGCGTCTGGAACAGGGTCCAGCCCTTGGGGTGCCAGAAGATCGCGCCCGGCGCCTCCTCCTGGAAATGGAACAGGTCCATTTCGCGCCCCAGCTTGCGATGGTCGCGTTTTTCCGCCTCCTCGAGACGATGCAGATAATCGTCGAGATCGGCTTTCTTGGCGAAGGCGGTCGCATAGATGCGCTGGAGCATCGGCCGGTTTGAATCGCCGCGCCAATAGGCGCCCGCCACCTTCATGATCTTGAAGGCCTCGCCGATCTTGCCGGTCGACGTCATATGCGGCCCGCGGCACAGATCGAGCCAGTCGCCTTGCCTGTATATCTTCAGATCCTGGTCGGCCGGAATGGCCTGAACCAGCTCGACCTTGAACGCCTCGCCCGTTTTCTCGAAATGCGCGATCGCTTTTTCGCGCGACCAGACCTCTTTCGTGAACGGTTTGTCGCGCGCAACGATCTCGCGCATCTTCTTTTCGATGGCGGTGAAATCTTCCGGCGTGAACGGCTCGGCGCGATAGAAATCGTAATAGAAGCCATTCTCGATGACAGGCCCGATGGTCACCTGCGTGCCGGGAAACAGGGTTTGCACGGCCTCCGCCAGCACATGCGCGGCATCGTGGCGGATCAGCTCCAGCGCGCGAGAATCTTCGCGCGACACGAATTCGATTCGCGCGTCGCGGTCGATCGGATCGGCGAGATCGACGAGTTCGCCGTCGAGCGCCATGGCTACAGTGCGCTTGGCCAGAGAGGGCGAAATCGATCTAGCGATGTCGAGGCCGGAAACGCCAGGCTCGAAGGCGCGCGTGGCGCCGTCGGGGAAAGTCACCGATATCATGTCTGCTCCTTGAAGCTCACTCGCCGATACGGATCGGCGTAAGCTGCACAAACCGTCGCGGGATTGCGCAAGAGCCGCCTTTTAGGCAAAGCCGCGCAAACTGGCAATCGAGGTCTGTCGCCGTTTGCTTGCTTCTGTTTACCTGCCTCAAGGTCGGGCCTTGCCGATTGCGCCCTATTGGGCCTAAGTCCTTTTTGATGAATTTGGACCCGATCTGACGAATTTGGACCAAGGCGGGCATGTCCAAACAGGACCTGAAATTATTTCTCCTCGGCCTCGTGGGCACGCTGCTGATCGGCAGCGGCGCCTGGCTGCTGATCGACATTTTGCAGGGGCCTTCCCCGCAAGACGCCGCCCAGCCGCCAGTGGTCGCAGCGCCCGCAACCGCGGCAAAAACCGCGCCGGCGAAAGACGCCGCCCGCACGGCCGTCGAGGAGGCGATCGCCAGCGCGCCCGAGATCGCCCGCTTCTTCGACCGCCTGCGCCTGACGCTGCCGGGCGATTACGAATCGGCCATTGCCGCGCTTGCCGCGCGGCATACGAACGGGGCTGCGGATTCGCCCGATTACGATCTCTCGCAGGCCGTCAAATCGCTCCGCCAGTCGCGTGGCGCGCTTGCAGCCAAGGCCGACGACGAAACCCTGGCCCGCGTGTTCGACGCCCAGCTTGGCGTCCTCAAGGCGCTGGGCGGCGTCAACGCCCGCCTGTGCGTCGATTTTCTCTATGGCGGCGCGAGCGAGGCCTTTCTCAAGTTTTCCGCCGAAAACCGCGCGCTGGTCGCCGATCTCGCCATCGCCGGCCTCGACGCCATCCTGAACGGCAAGGAAAAGGGCGTTTCGCGCACCACCCCGACCGAGGTCGATTTCCAGATGTTCGAGACATCGCTGCGCCAGAACGGCGTCGGCACGGACGAAGTCGGCGCGCTTCTCGACGGCAAGACGCCCGATCCGCCGATTCCCGACGACCGCATGTGCGCAGCCGGCAAAACCTATCTCGAAACGCTCAGGCAAATGCCGCCCGATGTGCGCGGCCGCATCGAGGCGCTCGCCGTCGATCTGATGGCGCGGTCCTAATTTCGCTCGACGGGTTCGCAGGCAAGTTTTGCCTTCCATTGGCCATAACGCCAGAAATGGAGCGCATCGGCGCCTTTCGGCGCATGCGGCGGAACGGGATCGAACCCCGCGCTTCCGCCGGGCCGGCAGCGGCATATCCGGGCAAGCCCCATCCAGCCGCCGCCCCACAACCCGAACCGCCCGATCGCCTCGCGCGTATAATCGGAGCAGGTCGGCAGATGCCGGCATTGCCGGCCCACGAAAGCCGAAAGGGTCAATTGATAGCCGCGAATGGCGCCGCGCGCGAAAGCTGCGGGCGCATCTGCAAGGCCGCGGTATCGGAAATCCTCGCTCATGCCCGCCCTATCCGGCGGCGCCCGCCGCCAGCCTCGCCTCGGCCTCGGTGGCGGCCTGCGCCGTCGCCTCGAAGGTCAGCATGGTCGAGGCGTGGCGCGCCTTGTAGCCGCGCACGGGCTCGAGAGCTGCGATTTCGGACCATTTGCCTTGCGGCGGCGGTCCGTTTTCCTTGAGCATGCGGCGCACCTCGTCGCGCAGCTCGCGCAATTCCGCCGGCGTCGCGCCGATCACATGGCGCGCCATGATCGAGGACGAGGCCTGCCCGAGCGCACAAGCCCTGACCTCATGCCCGAAATCGGAAACCCGCCCGTCGCGCAGGCGCACATCCACCGTCACGGTGGAGCCGCACAGCCTGGAATGGCCCGATGCGCTTGCATCGGGCGCGTCAAGGCGCCCGAGGCGCGGAATATTCGCCGCGAATTCAAGAATTTGTTTGTTGTAAATTTCATCGAGCATCGGATAGGACTTCCCGCACTAGCGAAAAACGGCGCGCATCCCTATGTGCTATATAGTCACCTTGCTCCCTTAAACGAAGGGTCGCGCGGTTTCGGGCGAAGGTTGGAAACGCCCGCTGGAGGCTCCACATGGACGCGGTGGTTAAGTCCTTGAATACACGTAATCTTCCAAAGATCGACCCTAAGCTTAAGCCAAGCGTTTCATCAAGGCCCGCCCCCTCTCAGGAGGAAGCCGAGGCTGCGGTGCGGACATTGCTCGCCTATGCCGGCGAAGATCCAGGCCGCGAGGGCCTGATCGACACGCCGCGCCGGGTCGCCAAGGCCTATCGCGAATTTTTCGCAGGCTACCGCGAGAACGCCGGCGAAATTCTTTCCCGCGTCTTCGCCGAGGTCGACGGATACGACGACATGGTGCTCGTGCGCGACATCGACTTCGCCTCGCATTGCGAGCATCACATGGTGCCCTTCATCGGCAGGGCGCATGTCGCCTATTTTCCGAGCGATGGCGTGGTCGGCCTGTCGAAGCTCGCCCGTCTTGTCGACATGTATGCGCGCCGCTTCCAGACGCAGGAGGCGATGACCGCGCAGATCGTCGATGCGCTCGAAACCCATCTGAAGCCGCGCGGCGTCGCCGTCTACGTCGAAGCCGAGCACATGTGCATGTCCATGCGCGGCGTGCGCAAGCAGGGCGCCTCGACGGTGACCACGCGCTTCACCGGCCTCTTCCGCGAAGACCCCGCAGAGCAGGTGCGCTTCCTCAACATGATCCGCGCCTGACAAGGCTCCCGCCATTGAAATACCCGCGCGCGACGGGCATGGTTGCGCCCGAAACGAGGACGCCCATGCCCATCTACGCACTTGAAAACCTGTCGCCGGAATTGCCTGCCGACAACGATTATTTCGTCGCGCCCGGCGCCCATGTCATCGGCAAGGTGCGCATGGGCGAAGGTTCCAGCGTCTGGTTCAATTCGGTGGTGCGCGGCGACACGGATCTCATCGACATCGGCCCTCGCGCGAATGTTCAGGACGGCTGCGTGCTCCATACCGATCCAGGGTTCACGCTCTCGATCGGCGCAGACGCCACGATCGGGCACAATGTCATCCTGCACGGCTGCACGATCGGCGAAGGCGCGCTGATCGGCATGGGGTCGACCATTCTCAACGGCGCCAAAATCGGCAAGAATTGTCTTGTCGGCGCCAATGCGCTGGTCACCGAAGGCAAGGAATTTCCTGACAATTCGCTGATCGTCGGCTCCCCTGCCAAAGTCGTGCGGACGCTCGACGAGAAGGGCGCCGGCTCTGGCCGTATGATCGCAGCCGTCTATGCCGCGCGCGCCAAAAAATTCCGAGAAAGCATCAAGAAGATTGCAGACTGAGGAGCTGCGGACGAAACTGCCGCGCCGCGCAAAATTAGAATAAGATATTGATATTCACCGATATTATATCACGCGCAGCAAGGCTGGATCAGAGAATTATATCCTCGTCGAACTCTTCGATCGGAATGAGCCGCGAAAATTCGATAGCCAGACCGCCGTTGAAATGGCGCACGATGCGCCCCGAGCGGCGGCCGATTTCGACCCGCGCGTCGATTGGCGGCAGTTTGTCGCATCTCAGACCAACGCCCGACACCGAGACGTCGACGATTTCGACGGGCAAGGCGGTTCGTCCCTCGACGAGCATGAGGGCGGATTTCTCCTTGGGAACGATACGTTTATGGCGGCGGCTGGCGACGCCGTCCTCGGTTTCGCTGTTGGCGATCCAGGTCAGGAGGTCGGCGATGCGTTCGCGCTTTGCCGGCGACAGGACCAGCACAACCGCAAAGCCGGCCTCGGCATTGCGCACAACGACGCCTTCGAGTCGGCCAAGCTCTTCAAAATAGAAGACGACACGCTCGCCCAGCGCGCCGCGCGTCGGGCCGGCGATCAGCAGGCCGCCTGGCGACGCATCGACGGTGCGGCAAGGATATTCCTGTTTATTTTCGAGCATATAACGCCCGGCGATCGAAACCTTGACGCGCTGGTGGCGCCTGCGTTCCATCCCTCTGGGGTTCGCTCTCGAAACTGTTGCTAACAAGACCTGTCCTCTTCGCAGGGCATGACCTTGGCGACACTAAAACGACTTGATTAATGGCCACTTACCCTCGGACAGGATGGCAAAGCTTCCTGCAACACGGCTAATTGCGGGTTTAATCACGATAATCCGCCGTGTATCAATCTAAGTTGCGGACGCGGCGCGGCGATACGGTCGCGGGCGCCGGCATTACGCGGCGCCAGCGGCAATTCCATGCCCGGACGCGCGCCGGAAATGATCCGTAACGAGCGCAATTCCAGCCTCTCTATTGGAATGAGCCCGACCCAGTCGGGCGTGTCGGCCGCTGCGAGCGAGCCGAGCACGCGCGCGAGAGTTCGTCCCTGATGGCGCAGAGGCAGAAGAATAAGCTCCATGTCGATCGGCGCGTGTCCGGCAAGACAGGTTTGCGCGCCCGCAACGACGGGACAGGCGCCGTCCATCACCGTCAGCAGAACGGCCGCGATGCTGGCGCGATCCTCGCCCCACAGGTCGAGGAAGGAGCGCCCCTTGAGGTCGCGCGCCCATAGCGCATTGATGCGCGCGCCGCTGAGGCGCAGCGGAAACGACGCCTCCCCGTCGGCTTCGATCATGAACGTATTCGACAGAATGGAGCGGATGGCGGTCGGATCGATATCGGCCCGTGCGGGCGCGGCGCGGTGGCCGCGCAGCGCATTCCAATAGGTGTAGAGTTCTCGCGAGGCCTGCTGTCTCATCATTTCTCAAGTCTCGGGCCGGACTGGATTGTTTTCATTCGGCACAACGCGGTCGGCTCGCCCGCGCCCGGACCTTCCCAGCATGGCGCATGCCACCGCCTGCGGGTTAACCCTACCAAAGCGTCTCTGTTGCGCGCGGCGGGCGATAATGAGAGAAATCAGGCCAGACGCAGCGACCAAGGCCTATGGCTCCGGCTCAGGAAAGCAGGCGTTTCGGACGCCAGGCGTCCTGAAATAAGGCGCATCGGCGGATGTGTGCTTCTAATGCGCACATATCGGCGATGGTTGACGGCTCTTCGAGCGAGGGGAAGAACCAAGGCTCAGGTTCTTCCCCCTCGCATCCCTCTCCCCCCACATTTTCATATGAACGTGTCCGACGCCTCCGAACGCCAATTTGCCCGCGCAGGCGACGCCGCGCTCGGCATTCTTCTCGTCCTGATCCTCGTGCAATTGCTGCGCGAGACTTTAGATCCGGAGACGGATTTTCTTCTCGTCGCGAAAATGGCCTTCACGCCTGCAAATTTCAGCGCCGGCTTCGCGCCGGAGGACATCTGGCGCATAGCACGACACGCGATCGGGCGCGGCGACGCCTCCACCGCCGAAATCGCGTTGCTCGTGGGAACCTCGCCGCGCTGGTGGACGCCCCTGACCTATTCGTTTCTGCACGGCGGCTACACGCATATCGCCGTCAACGGTGTCTGGCTGCTCGCCTTCGGAATTGCGGTGTGCCGTCGCTTCGGCGCGCTGCGCTTTCTTCTGTTCTACGCCTTCACCGCGATTTTCGGCGCGCTGGCTTTCTATGGCGCCCACCCGCTCGGTCTTCAGCCGGTGGTCGGCGCATCGGCGGCCATATCCGGCGCCATGGGCGCAGCCGTGCGCTTCGCCTTTGCGCCCGGCGGACCGCTTGGCGGCGGATACGCGCCGCCGCGCGACCTGCGCGCCTATCGCCAGCCAGCTCCCCGGTTGCGCGTTCTGATAACCGACCGGCGCACCATGATATTCGTTGCCCTCTGGTTCGTCCTCAACATCGTTTTCGGCGTCGTCACGCCCTCGGGCCTGGACGGCGCCAGCGTTGCCTGGGAGGCCCATATCGGCGGTTTTCTTTCAGGCTTTCTGGGCTTTGCGCTGTTCGATCCGCCGACCGCGCAACGGCCCGCATCGCACGGGGACGAAAGCGGCTTGCACGCATGAGAGAAGCAGCGCATCCTTGCTGACAAGACGGTTTTCAAACCGCATTTGTGTGGAAACAAACAGCAAGAGGCCAGCGATGACTGTCGCACGCATACTCGCGATCAAGGGGAGCGACGTGGTGACCATTGACCCGCATCTCACCTTGCGGGACGCCGCCGACATCCTCAGCAGCAAACGCATCGGCGCCGTCGTCGTCGCCGATGCCTCCGGCGCGGTTCTCGGCATACTCTCCGAACGTGACATCGTTCGCGCAGTATCCGCCAGCGGCGCCATTGCGCTGGGCGATCAGGTCGGCAAGCACATGACCTCCAAGGTCATCGTCGCAACCGAGGATCAACCGATCGACACGACCATGGGCGTGATGACCGAAAGCCGCATCCGCCACCTGCCCGTGTTGCGCGCCGGCAAACTTGTCGGCGTCGTCTCGATCGGCGACGTCGTAAAGATACGGCTTGAGGCGATCGAAAGCGAACACAAGGCTTTGCGCGATTACATCGCCAGCGCGTGAAAATGGATCGCACGGCAATCGCCGGATTTTGCGGCGCGTAGCGCAGCGACGTATATGCAGCGCAAACAGGGTAGCCGCCCGTCTCGCATAACGCGCAAGCGCGTAACGATTTGACGCGCCTGGCGTACTCAGTTTTGTGCGCTTGCCCGCAAATCGCCGCCGTTCATGCTGAGATGTTCGAGAATGTCGGGCATGCGGCGGCGCGCCGTCTCGCGTCCGACCTCGATCATCTCGGCGGCGCGATGAAAATCGAACAGACCGAAATTATCGAGCCGCGCATTGATGAGCAGGTCGGGCGGGTCGCCGGCCAGCCGCGAGCGCGCAATGCGGTCCTGCGTGATCGAGAAAGCGTCGAGCATGATCGAGGCAAGCCCCGGACCGTGATGCGCGCTGCGGTTCTGACGCCGCCTGAACAGCGAAATGGGCGAGGCGACGGCGCCAAGCCAGCTTCGGCTCGGCGCATGCTCGGCCTTGCGCGCAAGGATGGCCGCAGCGTCATCGGCGATACGGCTGTCGTCTGAAAGAGTGCGGTCGCCGATGACGGCGCCGCGAAACATGGAATCCGAGACGACGTTGATGGCGATGACAAAATCGGCGCCAAGCGCGCGGCACACGGAAACCGGAATGGGATTGACCAGCGCGCCGTCGAACAGCCAGCGTCCGTCGACATTGACGGGTTCGAGCAGGCCCGGCAGCGCATAGGAGGCGTTGAGCGCACGCGCCAGCGGCCCCGAGCGCAGCCAGATTTCATTTCCCGTGGAAATTTCCGTCGCGACTGCCGCGAATGGAATCGGCAACCCCTCGACCGTCTTGCCGACGAGCGCCGCCTCGAGTTTTGCACGCAGGCGGGCGCCGGAGAAAAGCCCGCCGCCGGAAAAAGACAAATCGAGCAGCGACAGCACGCGGCGGCGCGACAACGACCGGCTGAATTGTTCGATGGCGTCGAGCTGGCCCGCAGCATAGCAACCGCCGACCAGGGCGCCGATCGAGGTGCCCGCGATAATGTCCGGCTTGAGGCCTGCGGCCTGGAATTCCCGGAGAATGCCGATGTGGCACCAGCCGCGCGCCGCGCCCGAGCCGAGCGCCAGGGCGATCCTGGGCCGTCGCGGCGCTGTTTTCTGGGGAGCCGGCATGGGAGCGGGCGTCGTTTTGCGTATGGGAAGGGTTTGAGCGGCGGCGCCGGACTCGTCATTCCACATGGTTTGAGCTTTACGCATGAACGACATCATGGCCGTACTCACCATATCTGCTTGCGGCCGAGTCGTCCGAACCGCCATTTTCAATGCTGATCCGGCAAACTCGCTAGAACATTAATAAATTGGCGTGTAAATGCAAAACGTCCAGTGTGGTTAATCGTTTATGAACCTGAGCGCGCCCGTCGCCGGCTCGACCGCACGATAAAAACAGGACCGGCGCCCGGTGTGGCAGGTTCCGCCGTCGCCATCGACGTTCACGCGCAGAAGAATGGCGTCCTGATCGCAATCGACCCGCATTTCCACGACATGTTGCGTCTGTCCGGACGTATCGCCCTTGCGCCAGAGCGCATTGCGCGAGCGCGACCAGTAATGCGCGATCCCCGTCTCCATCGTGAGCCTGAGAGATTGCGCGTTCATATAGGCGAGCATCAGCGGCGCGCCGGTCGCCGCATCCACGCTCATGCAGACGATCAATCCCGCCGCATCGAAGCGCGGGGCGAACACGCCGCCCTCCTCCAGTTCGCGCTTGTCATCGACTTCTACGAAACCTTCGCCCGCCATGTTCCATCCTCCGATCCCGGCGAATCTGTCATAGTCGCGCGCCATGTCGCGCCGCGCCCGCTTTCTCGTCTACGCCTTCGGCGCCGTTCTGGTCGCCGGCTCCGGCGCGCTCGGCTGGTATATCACGCAGCGCGCCAGCCAGAAGCAACCGCTGGTCGCCTCCACCATCGGCGACGTGACGCTGGTCTATGCGCCGGCTTATGCGCGTTTCGGCGGCGGGCAATCGGGCGGGCGGTTTGAAACGCTCGAACTGGCCGCCACATTCCCCGACTTCCGGCCCGCCGGCGAAGCCGCCACGCCGCTTGCCGAAGCCGACGGCTCGCGCAAGAAAGCGCTCGTCTTCTTCACTTTCTCGCCGGCCGACCGCAAGATCGCGCCGGCCGATCTCGTCGGCACGCTCTATTCGCGCTTTCTCGAGCCCGGCGTCGAGGAAACCGAGGACGGCCTCATCAAGCGCGCCTTCCAGGACAGCTCGCCCTATGCCGGCGAAGACCTCTATTTCGCGCCCCCCGAGGGCCGCGCTTTCGCCGCGCGCTGCGCGCGGCCCACCCAGCCGTCCGACGGCCTGCCCGAAACCTGCATCGGCCTGTTTCGCGAGGGCAACCTCGACATTTCCATCCGCTTCGGGCACGCCCTGCTCGACCGCTGGGAAAAGCTCGGCTCGGGCGCCCGCGCGCTCGTACAGACCATGCTGACCCGGTAAGCACGGCGGAGAGGGGCTGCCAGAGGCCGGGCTTTTGCGCAGCCAGATTGCACAAACGACAGGAACTTCGCCCCTTTCTCCCGCATCGAGAGAGAGGGAAAATCCGTCACGGGAGCCTTGAGGATGCCGCCTGCCCTATTCCCCGTCGTCGTCCAGATCGAAATCCAGAATCGCGATCTGCAAGGTATAGCTTGAGCCCTTGGCGTCGTCGGCGGAGATGACGCCGAGAAAATCGTCGCCGGCGTTGAGTTCGACCGAATCCGTCTTTCTGGCGCGCGCCACGATCTTCAATTTGTCGTTCTCGAACAGCTTGCGCAGATATTCCTGCAACACTTCGCGGCCCACGGGAATCTTCATGGCGAAGGCGAAGGAGCGGTCGCCGTCCTCGTCGTCGAGCGTGATCGCAGCGATCTTGCGCTCGCCGAGGTTCACAAGGGCCGCCGTCTCCGGGCTCTTGGGATCGGAGGCGACGCGCAACCCGTCATTGCCGAACGAGCGCCGCAGGAACGCCTGCAACTTTGTGATTTCCGCCTTTTGCACCTTGTCCCTCCGCCGCGCGCGCTTTCGCCTGCGCTCAATCTGATAAGCGCGCACCTTTCGCGCTCAGAACGCACGGGTTGCCAGAAACCGCCGCCCGCTTCAAGCGCGGATCGGACCGGATCAGACCGCGCCGGCGGTATCGGCGGCCTTGGAAGCCAGAATCTGGTCCATCGTCCGGCCGGGCTCCGCACAACCCGCCGTGCCCACGACCCTGGCCGGCACGCCGGCCACCGTCGTGTTATGCGGCACGGGGGCCAGCACCACCGAACCCGAGGCGACGCGCGCGCAATGGCCGACCTCGATATTGCCCAAAACCTTGGCGCCCGCGCCGATCAGCACCCCGTAGCGGATTTTCGGATGGCGGTCGCCAACCTCCTTGCCGGTGCCGCCAAGCGTCACGCCCTGCAATATCGAAACATCATC
The DNA here is from genome assembly GCA_047971685.1 of Rhodoblastus sp. GTDB lineage: Bacteria > Pseudomonadota > Alphaproteobacteria > Rhizobiales > Beijerinckiaceae > JAJXWB01. The sequence goes on along the minus strand of JBKDZW010000057.1, from coordinate 18,135 downwards.
TCCCACAACCGCCGTCTCGCCGACAACGATGCCCGTAGCGTGATCGAGAAATACGCCCTTGCCGAAAGACGCCGCAGGATTGATGTCGACCTGAAACACGGCCGATGAACGGCTTTGCAGGTGAAGGGCGAAATCGCGCCGGCCGCTTTTCAGCAGCGCATGGGCGAGCCTGTGCGTCTGCAAGGCGTGAAACCCCTTGAAATAAAGCAAGGGCTCGATCAGCCGCGTGCAGGCGGGGTCGCGGTCGAACACCGCGAGAATATCGGCGCGAAACGCCTCGACGATAGCGGGATTGTCGGCGATGACGCCGTGATAGGCGTGAACGATTGCTTCCGCTCTCAGATCGGGATGGTCGAGCCGCGCGGCGATCCTGTGGACGATCGCACGCTCCAGACACTCGTGATGCAACACATTGGCGTAGAGAAAACCGGCAAGGCCAGGTTCGCGGCGCACCGCCTCCTCGGCATCCGCCAGAATGCGCGCAAACAGCGCGTCCTTGCCGCAGAACTCCAGGATATTGGCCGAACCCTGGCCGTGCATAGCCGGCATAACACACTCCTCGCGCCCAAAGGTCGCGCAAAACCTAGCACAAAGCGCGCCCGCTGGCTTCCTGATCCTCACCTGTAGCCCGCGCATGCTTAATCAAGGGGACGCAATCCGAGGGGGAAGTGCGCATTTTTTGCATGCCTTGCCTTTGCACATGCCCGACATCTGCACATGCCGACATTTGCAACAGCCTGCAAGCAGGCCCCGCATTGCGGGTTGCGCGCATTCGCCGGATATCGCGTCAACCTTTGGGCAAGCTTTGTTTGCAACAAGAAAAAAGACGAAAATTCAATATATTACGCTACGGAATCTCCTGACGGTGCGCCCGCCATGACCACTCTGACCTCCTACATGGGAATCGCGCGCGACGCCGCCCGCTGGCGCGCGATCACGAGCAAGACGCCCGAGATTTCCATGCAGACGAAATATTTTCAGGACAATATCGCCAAGGTGAAAAACGCCGACGACCTCATCGGCGATGCGCGATTGTTCGCCTATGCGATGAAGGCCTTCGACCTTGGCGACCGCCTCTACGCCAAGGGCCTGATGAAACAGGTGTTGCAGCAGGGTACGGCAAGCGCCGATACGCTCGCCTTCAAGCTCAACAATCCCAACATCAAGGCCTTCGCCAAAGCCTTCGACTTTGCGGGCAAAGGCGCGCAGGCAACCGCGTCTGCGGCGTTCGCTGCAAAGATCGTCGACCAATATGTCGAGAACGCAATGGAGGCCCGGCAGACCCAGGCCGACGCCGGCGTAGGTCTGGCGCTTTATTTCCAGCGCAAGGCGCCGGATGCGACAAGCGTTTACAGCATCCTCGCCGATCGCAAATTATTGCAGGTCGTCCAGACCGCGCTCGACATTTCGCCGATGACCGGCCTGATGCCGATCGACAGACAGGCAGCGCTTCTGTCGAAAAAACTCGATATCGCCGATTTCGGGAATCCCGAAAAACTCCAGAAATTCATCACCCGCTTTGCCGCCCAATACGATTACAGGAACGCCGGAGCCTCCGCCGCCGGCGCAACCGCAACCAACGCCATATTGCTCGGCGCCGCGCAGGATTTCGGCGGCGGCTTCAGCGTCAATCTCTTGCAGGCCATGCAGGCTTACCGGGCATACTGAGCCCGCTCAGGGCCGTTCCGCCAGAAACGTCAGCGTCGCTTCGCGATAGGCGCGGTCGCCGACCGCACGATTGTGGTCGCGTCCGGGAATATCGACCGCACGCGCATTGCCCATGACGGCGGCAAGTTCGTGACCATCGCCGGCGACATCGTCTTTCGTGCCCACGCAGATCAGCGTCGGCGTCACAATCGCCGCCGCCTCGGCCAGGCTCAGCGTCTGACGCGAGCCGCGAATGCAGGCGGCCAGCGCCTTGCGGTCGCTCCTGGTGGCGTCCGCGAAGGCCCGGAACGTCTTTTGCTGCGGATCGCTCAGCAATTCCGGCTGCTCGGTCTCCATCGCATCGGCGATGCCGACCGGCAGGCCCACGCCATCGACCAGATGATAGCCAAGCCCGCCCAGGACGAGCGAGCGCACACGGTCTGGATGGTTGAGCGTGAGATAGGACGAAATCCGCGCCCCCATGGAATAGCCCATGACATCGGCCTGCTCGATTCCCAGATGATCCAGAAGGTTGAGGCAATCCTCGGCCATCAGGCGCGTATCGTAGGCTGCGGGCTCGTAGAGCTTGGTCGAACGCCCGTGACCGCGATTGTCGAGCGCGATCGTGCGCCGCCCGTCCCCGGTCAGAGCCTTGACCCAGAGCGGAAAAACCCAGTTGACCGCATGGCTGGAGGCAAAGCCGTGCACCAGCAGGATCGGCGCTTTGCGGTCGGGCGCGGTCGGCGCCTCGTCGATAAAGGCAAGGCGCGCGGGCCCAGACTGGAAAAAATGCATCGGGATATGGGGCTTTCTGTTGGCCGGCCGGGTCTAGCACGGATCGCTGCAATGAAATATCAAGGACGCCGAAGCAGCGTCGGCCATTGCGCCGACGGTTTTCGACTGTTGCGCGTCCGGACGGAAAACCTCCGAACATCCGTCTGGACCGCCCGAGAGGATATCGAACATGGCCGACCACGCCACGCCGCATTTTCACAACCAGCCCGGCCTGTCGCGTGTGAAGATCGGCGCGCGCAGGTTCATGTGCATCGGCGCCCTGCCCCCCTTCGATCATCCCCACATATACATCGACATGGGCCATGGCGCGGAGACGATCTGCCCCTATTGCTCGACGCTCTACGTCTACGACGACGCCCTGAACGGCCATGCCGAGCCCGCCGAGTGCGAGTTCCACGGGGCCTGACGCGCGTTCCGCAGGCGAACGTTCGGTTGCAGGCGGCGTTCGATTTGCGCTTTCGTCCGCGCCCTCGCGGCGAAGAGCGATACAGGCCGCGCATTGCGCGCGGGAAACTTCGATTCCGACGCCTTCGCCTCGCTGTGAATGCGCATAGCTTCAGGGGGACGCGCCATGGCTGACAATCCCGTCATCATCGCTGGAGCCGGCGTAGGCGGGCTCTCGGCTGCACTTGCGCTGTCGGCCGCCGGCCGGCAGGTCGTGGTCGTGGAGCGCGCGCCCGAACTCGCCGAATTCGGCGCCGGCCTTCAGCTTTCCGCCAACGCCACGCGTCGTCTGGCCAAATGGGGCGCGCTCGCGCCCCTGAAGGAAAGCGCCACCGCCATCGAGGCCGTCGATCTGCGGGCAGCAGGCGACGGCGCCGTGATCGCGACAGTTCCGGTCGGCGAATCGGAGAAGCGCTGGGGATCGATCTATCTCGTCGCCCACCGGGCCGACCTTCTGGCGGCGCTGGCGCAGGCCGTGAACGCCGCGCCGAACATCGAGCTTCATCTGGGCGGCGGCCTCGAGGGCTGGCGCGCCGACAAGGATGGCGTGCGCGTCCATATCGAAGGCCGCCCCGATATTGCCGGCGCAGCCCTCATCGGTGCGGACGGCTTGCGCTCGCGCGTGCGCGAAGGCCTTGCCCTGGTAATCGCCGATGCGCCGCGCTACAGCGGCCGCACCTGCTGGCGCGCGCTCGTTCCGGCGAAAAACCTCACGCGCGCCCAACTCGCCCCGCGCACCAATCTCTGGCTCGGCGCCGGCGCTCATCTCGTCCATTATCCGCTGCGCAAGGCGAGCGTTCTCAATATCGTAGCCATCGTCGAAGACGAATGGAGCGATCTCGATGCGCCCGATTTCTGGGCCTCGCACGGCGACAGCGCTTTCCTCGCCTCGCGTTTTCAAGAATGGAGCGAGGAGGCCCGCACCCTGATTTCTGCAACGCCGGACTGGCGGCGCTGGCCGGTCTACGAACGCGGGGCGCTGCGTAGCTGGACACGCGGCCGGGTCGCCATTCTCGGCGACGCCGCCCACGCCATGGCGCCCTTTCTGGCGCAGGGCGCGGCCCAGGCCATCGAGGACGCAGACGCCCTCGGTCTTGCCTTCGCCGCGCATCCGCAGGACGAGGCGGCCGCGCTCGACGCCTACCAGCGCGCACGCATATCCCGCGCAAACCGTGTCCAGCGCGCCTCGCGCATGCAGGGCATCGTCTATCATCTGGCCGGCCCCTCCGCCTTTCTGCGCGACAAGGCCATGGGCGCCATCGGCGCAGAAGGCATGGCGCGCGCCAGCGACTGGATTTATCGCGGATAGATCACACCTATACGAATATTTTCAAATAGCTTAAGTTAACAAAGCCGATTGGCCTGTTTGACAATTGTGGATCGAGATTGAAACTTGCCTATACTGTAATGGTACAAGCAAGGACTTCATCTTCTCGTGCTCACGTCGGACGCCAAACGCAAGCTCTCGGACCTCGACCGAGATCTGATCGAACAGAGGTTGAACAGTTTTCAGGTTGCGCGTCAGAAAGGCGACATGGCCTCGATCGCGCGCCTTCTGGCGGAGGATTGCGCCTTTCGCGGCGCGACCTGGGTTGGCCAGATGGCTGCGGTTCGACGCCAAGGCCGGGCGGCATGCCTCGAACTTTTCCAGCAACAGCACACCCTGGTAGAATGTCTGGAGGCGCATTTGACGGATCTGGCGATCGACGCGAGCGAGGCGGCGGTCTGCTGCAAGGTCCGGTTGCGTTCGCGCGGCGCGGGGCGCGTCGACGAAATCGCGATATGCAGCTATATCAGGTTCAAAGACAGCGAGATAATCGAGATTGACGAATTGGCGGACAACGAGGCGCTGGCGCGCCTGTTTCGTGATTGATCATGTCGCAGGCAGGCCGGAAACTGAAAGCCATTGACGGTGTGCAGAGCCTGCACAAGACGCTCGACGTCGCCACGCCGGCGCGCGCGCGCGTGGAATCGCTGGTCACACGCCTGATCGAACTGCGCGCGTCCGGCGATGTCGGCGGAATGCTGTCTTACGTGGCGCCGGATATCGTCGTCAAAACGTCGATCTGCTACGTCCTTCCCCTTCGCGGGGAATGGCGCGGCATCGCCGCCTGCGCCGATCTCCTGCGGCAGGTCAACGTGACCTACGAAAATCTCGGCTCGCGCGTGAACAGGCTGCTGATCGACGGCGACCGCGCCGCCCTTCATCGCACAGCGCGCGTGCGCAATCGCGGCGCCGGCTGCACGTTCGACATCGACATCTGGAGTTTCATTCGCTTCCGGGACGATCTCATCGTCGAATTCGCGGAATATCCGGATACGCAGGCGCTGGCCCTGCTCAACGCCACCGGGGAATGAGGCGCTCCTTACAGGCCGGCATGTGAGCTCTCGCTGCGCTCTCGACAAAGGGGGCGCGTTCAGCAAAGCGTGAGCGGTTTGGCGCAAACACGATTCATCTAGCGCGGCTGCATTCGCGCGCCGGCGTCAAGGCTGATCGTCGTTGCGTTGAGATAGGCGTTCTCCGCGATGTGGCGCACCAGGCTCGCGAATTCGTCGGGCTGCCCCATCCGGTTCGGATACAAGATCATGCGATCGACGATCGACTGCGAGACGTTGGCCGGCATGCCCGCCACCATGCCGGTATCGAACAGGCCGGGTGCGATCGACACCACGCGAACGCCATGCTCGGCGAGGTCGCGCGCCACGGGCAGCGTGAGACCGATGACGCCGGCCTTGCTGGCGCTGTAGGCAGCCTGGCCGACCTGCCCCTGAGACGCAGCGCCCGACGCCGTGTTGATGATGACGCCGCGTTCCCCGCTCGCGCCCTCGGGCGCATTGCGCGTCATCGCCAGCGCCGCGAAGCGGATGATGTTGAATGTGCCGGTGAGATTGACGCCGATTACCTTGCTCCATGTCGCGAGCGGAAACGGCTGACCTTTCGATGATACGGTCTTCGACGCATCTGCGACGCCGGCGCAATTGACGGCGACATGCACCGCGCCGAACGCGGCGAGCGCCGCATCGACGGCGGCGCGGACGCTTTCCTCATCGGCGACGTCGACGACGCGGCCAAGCGCATCGCCGCCGAACTCGCGACAGGCTTCGCTCAATCGCGCCTCATCGCGGTCGAACGCTGCAATGCGCGCGCCCGCCTTCGCCAGGGCGATGCATGACGCCCGCCCCAGGCCGGACGCCGCCCCGGTGACGATTGCGACCTTTCCATCCAAATGCATGCGCGTCTCCCGTAATGCTGTTCTCTCTTAACGGCCAAGGATGGTGACGCAGGCCACCGCCTCTTCGACGCCTTGCAGACCGCCGCCGTTCTCGGCAAGCGCAATGCGCGCGCCCTCGACCTGCCGCGCGCCGGCCTCGCCGCGCAATTGCATCGTCAGCTCGTGGATCTGACCGATGCCGGTGGCGCCGACGGGATGGCCCTTGGACTCAAGACCGCCTGACGGATTGACCGGAATGCGCCCGCCAAGCGAAGTGTCGCCGCGCTCGGAAATCGGGCCGCCGTCGCCGAAATCGCAGAAGCCGAGATTCTCGATCTGGATGATTTCGCCCATCGCCGTCGCATCGTGCACTTCGGCGACGGAAACATCGTCAGGGCCGATCCCGGCCTTGTCATAAGCCCTTCTGGCGGCAAGCGCGGTGCAATGCCGCTCGACGGCCGACGGATCGCGATCGCTGCCGGTCTGGATCACCGAGGCCAGCACGCGGATCGCCCGCTTTTCGTCAAGGCCGAGCCGCTTCAATCCCGCTTTGGTGACGACAACGGCGGCTGCGGCGCCGTCGGAGATCGGCGAGCACATCGGCAAGGTCAGGGGATAGGTGATCGGCGGCGCGCTCAGCACCTCGTCCACAGAATAGGCGTTGCGGAATTGCGAGAGCGGGTTCTCTACCGAATGGCGATGGTTCTTGGCCGAGACCGCCGCCAACTGGCGCTGCGTAGTGCCGAAGCGCTTCATGTGCTGGCGCGAGAATGCCGCATAGACGTCCATGAACACGCTGTAGGGCTTGTCCGATGTGGAGCCTTCGGGCGCCTCGACGCCCTCGCCGAGTTTCAGCAGGCGTTCGCGGATTTCGGCGTCGCGGCTGACGTCCCACGCACTGTCGAACGCCTCGAACATCAGCTTGCGGTCAGTTGAAAACATTTTTTCCGCGCCAAGCGCCAGCGCGATATCGCCCTCGCCCGCCTTGAGGAACGTCACGGCAAGGTTGAATGCCGAACTGCCGCTCGCGCAGGCGTTCTCGACATTCACCACCGGGATGGCGCCGACGCCCATCTCGCGCAGCAAGATCTCGCCGCGGATCATATGCTGGCGCTCCATATGGCCTTGCGAGGCGTTGGCGAAGAACGCGCCTTCGAGAGCGTCCTTCTGCAAACCGGCATCGCCCAGCGCGGCCTCGACCGCCGTGCGCGACAATGTTTTCATATCGACATCGAGCATGCGCCCGAACGGCGTCATGCCGACGCCAACCACATAGATGTCGTCCATCGCATCCTCCCTGCGGCCGAGACTGTCCCGTATCCGCTTAATCGCCCCCCGGTTCCGGCAAAGCCCGCAACACCTGCCCGGTGTGCTCGCCAAGACGCGGCACGCCGGAACGCGGCCCCGGACGCTGGCCAGAGAAAATCAACGGCTGCGCCACATGACGCCGCCGCGCGCCATCGCTGTCCGCGACCTCGCGAAACAGACCGCGTGCGCGGAAATGCGGATCGGCCGCCACCTCGCCCAGCGCATTCACCGGCCCCCATGGAATGCCGGCAGCATCGAATATGCCAGCCCAGTCGGCGCGGTTGCGTCTCGCCAACGCTGCGGCGATCTGGCGGCGCAACGCATCGCTACGCGCCACGCGCTCGTTGCGGGCAAAGCCGGAGGCATCGAGCAGACCAAGCAGCTCGCATAGCGAGCGCCAGAACCAGTCCTCGTGCGCGATCGACAATGTGAGCAACTTTCCGTCGGCGCATTTGAACAAGCCATAGGCAGGCTCGGCCCCTATATCGGCCAATGGCGCGCCGTTCATGACAGGACCGAGCATCGCCGACATCCATGACGCCAAACCATCCGTCATCGAGACATCGACGTGCTTTCCCTTCTTGCTGCGTTCGCGTTCGAGCAGCGCCGCCAACGTTCCAAGCGCAGCGAACATGCCGGACGACAGATCTCCCACCGCAATGTCGCCCGGCCCCTCGACCGAACCCTGTTCGGCATGGCGAAAGAGAAATCCCGCGAGCGCCTGATACGAAATGTCGTGCGCGGGCCGGTCGCGATAAGGACCGTCCTGTCCGAAACCGGAGATCGACACGTAAACCAGACGCGGATTGAGTTGCGCCACCACGTCGTAACCAAAGCCGAGACGCGACATAACGCCGGGGCGATATCCTTCCATCAGCACGTCCGCAGAAGCGATCAGACGGCGCAGATGTTGTTTGCCCTCGTCGCTCTTGAGGTCCAGCGCCACCGATTGCTTGCCGCGATTGAGCGCGGCATGGAACGCCGGAAACTGCCGCGCCGGATCGCCGACGCCGGGACGTTCGACCAGAATCACCTCGGCGCCGAGATCGGCCAGCAACAACGTGGCGTAAGGCCCCGGATATTGCTCAGCCAGACTGACCACCCGAATTCCTGCCAGGGGAAGGCTCATGACGACACGCGCTCCAACAGACGCCGCGCTTGATTTCTCCCGGACAGTTCGTATCATAACCACGCGAATAATCAACTAACCGAATAGTCAATTCCCGGAACGAAAGCCATGGAACCGATCATTTCCGAGATCCGCGGCCATGCGATGTGGATCACGCTGAACCGGCCGGATGCGCTCAACTCCCTCACTCCGGCCATCGTTTCCGGAATCGACGCCGCGCTCGACAAGGCGCAGCGATCGGGATCGCGTGCGGTGGTCCTGACCGGAGCGGGGCGCGCGTTCTGCGCCGGCGCCGATCTGAAATTCGTGCGCGCCGAAGCCGGCGACGACGAAACGGCGCTCGGTCGTTTTCTCGATGCGATTCTTGTCGTAATGAATCGCATCGAGACATTTCCCGTACCTGTCATAGCCGCGCTCAACGGCCTGACGTTGGCGGGCGGCCTGGAACTGATGCTGTGCTGCGATCTCGTCATTGCCGCGCGCTCCGCCAGGCTCGGCGACGCGCATGCAAACTACGGCCTGCTGCCGGGCGGCGGCAGTTCGGTGCGGCTGCCGCGCAAAATCGGTCCGACCCGCGCAAAATACCTGCTCTATACCGGTGAATTCGTGCCGGCCGACCAACTCGTCGCCGCCGGACTGGTCAATGAGGTCGTCGATGATGACGAATTGATCGCCGCGACCGAGGCGCTGGCAGCCAAGCTCGCCAGCAAGAGCCCGCTGGTGCTTCGCCGCATGAAGGCCTTGGTCGACGATGGTCTTGAGCAACCGGCTGCGATAGCATTGCGACAAGAACTTCTCGCCAGCGAAGTCCATGCCCATAGCCACGACCTGAAAGAAGGGCTTGCCGCTTTCGAGGAAAAACGCAAACCGCGTTTCACCGGCAGATAAGACAGGCAAGCCGCAAGACGTCGAGAGAAAGCAGCCATGAGCCAGAACGCACGATTTTCCCGCCTTCAGCAGGTTCAGCAGACCGCTTATCAGCTTGCGCCCGCAATCCGGGAGATGTTCGATCGCGCCGGCCTTGCTCCGGCCGACCTCAAGACGATGGACGATTTGTCCCGTCTGCCGGTCCTCAAGAAAGAATCTCTCGTCGACCTGCAACGGCAGCGACCGCCGTTCGGCGGCTTTCTCGCCGCAAAGGACGAGGATATCGCACGCATCTTCGTGTCGCCGGGCCCGATCAACGAACCGCAGTTCCGGCATGATCGCGACGGCCACGGTTTCGGCGCGGCCTTTGCTGCGGCCGGCATCGGCCCGGGCGACCGCGTACTCAACACATGGTCGTATCATCTGGTGCCCGCCGGCTTGCTGCTCGACGAAGGGCTGCGGGCGGCCGGCGCAACGGTGATTCCGGCCGGCGTCGGCGGCAGCGAACTGCAAGCCAAGCTGATTACGGACCTCGGCGTCACCTGCATCTGCGCATCGACAGCCTTCTTCATCACCCTTGCCGAAGCGGTAGAAGCCACGGGGCGCAAACTTCCGGACGAATGGAAAGTGAAATCCGCATTGCTCGGCGGCGAACTGGGCGACTGGCTCGGCAAGCGCCGTCGGCTGGAAGCCAGATATGGCATTCGCACGTTCGCCGTCTACGCCACCGCCGACTTCGGCGTGATCGGCTTCGAGAACGGCGCGCAGGATGGCGGCTACGAGATTCATCAAGACCGCATCGTACAGATTTGCGATCCCGTGACGGGCGCGCCTCTGCCCGAAGGCGAACCGGGCGAAATCGTCGTCACCACCCTCACGCCGGGCTGGCCGCTGATCCGATTGGGCACCGGCGATGTCGCCGCCGCAACGGCGACCAATGCCGACGGCTCCGTACAGCGGATCGGCATGTTGCAGGGGCGCGTCGGGCAGGCGGTGAAGGCGCGCGAAATTTTCATCTACCCGCGCCAGCTCGAGGATCTCGCCATCTCCATTCCAGGAATCGCCCGCGCGCAGGCGATTGTCGCGCGACCGCAGCAGCGCGAGGAGATCACGCTGCGTCTTGCGCTGTCGGCTGGCGCGGACCGCGAGGCGACACTGGGCGCCGTATCTGCGCGTTTCACCGCCCTGTCGCGGCTGAAGGCCGATCGGATCGAGGTCGTGAGCGCCGGCGAACTTCCGGCCGACGCGCCATTCGTGGTCGACCGCAAGGATGCCTGATGCGGCGGCTCAACCGAGCCAGCGCTTGCGTCGGCGATAGTGCTTGATGTCGCGGTAGCTCTTGCGCTCGCCTTCGAGATCCAGCCCGAGATAAAATTCCCGCACGTCCTCGTTGTTGCGCAGTTCTTCGGCGGCGCCTTCCAGGACCGTGCGGCCATTCTCCATGACATAACCGTAATCGGCGATTTCAAGCGCAACGCGCGTGTTCTGCTCCACGATCAACAGCGTGGTTCCGCTCGCCTTGAGCTGCTTCAGCAAGTCGAAGACCTCGTCGATCATCAATGGCGCAAGGCCAAGCGACGGCTCGTCGATCATGATCAGCTTGGGGTTTGCCATCATCGCGCGGCCGATCACGACCATTTGCTGCTCGCCGCCGGATAGATAGCCGGTCACGCGATCCTTGAGCGCTGCAAGACGACGAATGCGGTCGTAAACATCGTCGAGGCGTTTGCGCACCTCGCGGCCGGACGATTCCATATGGCCGCCGACCTGGAGATTCTGCTCGACGGTCAGATGGCGCAGGACGCGGCGGCCTTCCATGACGTGAATGATGCCGCTGCGCACCACATCGGTCGGTTCGGCCTTGTCGATCCGCTTCCCTTCAAAACTGATATTGCCGGACGTTACCCGACCGTCCTCGACGCGGATAATGCCGGAGATCGCCTTCAGCGTCGTCGATTTGCCGGCGCCGTTGCCGCCCAGCAACGCTACGCATTTGCCCTTCGGCACGGCGAGCGAAATGCCCTTCACCGCCAAAATGACATCGCTGTAGATGACTTCGACATTGTTGAGTTCGAGCAAGACGCGCCTCCGTAGGGACGCCGGCCGGATTCATGCAAACCCGGCCGGGCAATTTTTCTTCACCACTTGTTGAGGGTCGGCACCGGAACGTTCTCGGCTGCTTCCGTGTATTTGCCATCCTTCACGGTCGCGATGCTCGCCACCATGCCCTGCGTGGGGAACGGCGCATCGTTGGAGAATTTGATATTGCCGAGAATTCCGAACGTGTCGCCGGGCGTGATCGCAGTCGAGATCAGCGCCTCGCGCACCGCTTCGCCGGTGATCTTGTCCGGACCGACCTTGTCCGCCGCAGCCTTGATCGCCCGCATCGCGATCAACGACTGGCCAAGACCCTGAACCGCCGACACCGTCCACTTGGCCTTGAGATCGTACTTGCTCTGAAGCATGTCGAAGAACTCGCGGCCCGGCGTCTTGGCTTCGGTCGGCGCCGCCATCGTATAGACCTCGTAATCGCCTTCCATCTGCTTGATATCGCCAATGGCGCGGCCGGATTCGGCGAGCCCGTTGTGCGAGCTCATCATGACCGGAACTTTCTTGCCGAGCGCTTGCAACGCGCGTTTGGTGGCGACGACCGCCGCCGTATTGGTCATCACCATGACCACTTCGGCGCCTTTGCGGGTGATGCGATTGACCTGCGTTGTGAGGTCGGTGGGCTGAATCTCCGTGAAGACGACCTCAACCACCTCGATCTTGTCGGGATGATCCGCCGCGTAGCGCTGAACACCCTTGTGCTGGTCGACGTAAGCGGGAGACGCTTCCGACGAAATGATCGCCACCTTCAGCGGCCCGGCGCCGCCGCGCTTCTGGCGGAACCATTCAAAGAAGGCCGCGGCCTCGTGGCTGTACGTCGGGCGCTGGTTGAAAATCCACGGATCCGGCTTCCAGGCGAAGCCATAGGCCGCCGTCGACATCACCATCGGAACCTTGTCGGACGGCAGGCGCCCTTGCAGCGCCGCAACGTCAGGCCCGCCGACGCCAAGGACGATGATCGGATTGAGCTCGGCCTTGATGCCAGGCCACAGGCTCGCCACCTGCGCGGCGTCGTAGCGGTGATCGTAATCCTTGGCGGCGAGCTTGACGCCGATCTTCTTGCCGACTTCGGCATTCCACCAGTCGATCACCGGCCGGCGCACGCCGATCAGATCCTTCATCACGTCCGCATAGGGGCCGGTGAAGTCTGCGAGCGAGGCGATGTTGTAAGTGGTCTCGGCCTGGGCCGGCGCGGCGGCCGTCAGCAGGCTGAATGCGGCTGCCGCCCCTGCGGTCTTGATGTGTTTCAGGATCGTCATTGCTTAACTCCTCCCATGAACGGTTTCGTCCGTGAAGCGCAGGAAACTCAATAAGGAAACGGCCAGAGACGATAGGATCGCTTCATGATGTTCCAGCGATGCATCAGCCCGCGCGGCTCGAAAATCAGGAACGCCGCGATGACGCCGCCAAGGAACACGTTCATCAGCGCAAAGACGACGTCGCCGCCAAGTCCGGGAAATTCAGCAACGATCGTTGGGCCGAGCGTGACGAAACTTTCCTGAATCGCCTTGATGACGAACACGCCGATCAAGGCGCCGGTGATCGAGCCGAGGCCGCCGACGATCACCATGGCGATGAACCAGATCGAGTGAAACAGCGTGAACTGATCGACCGCGACGAAGCGCACGTAATAGGCCCACAACGCGCCGCCGATCCCGGCGTAGAACGCGCCGATCAGAAACGCCGTCGCCTTGGTCTGCACGACGTTGACGCCCATCAGCCCGGAGGCCACGTCATCGTCGCAGACCGCGACGAAGGCGCGCCCATGCCGGCTGCGCACGATGCCGTAGGCGCCTAACGCCATCACCGCCGCAACCACAAGACAAAGATAGTAGAGCGACATATCGCTGACGAAACTGAAGCCGAAAAGCTGCGCCGGTTGCAGCGTCAGGCCGTTCGAGCCGCCGAACCATGATTGCGGCAGGTTGAGGATCATGAAGTGAAACAGCGTCTGCGCCGCGATAGTGGTCAGAGCGAGATAGAACCCTTTGATACGGACAGCCGACAGACCGAAAATGAAACCGAACAGCGCGGCCGCGCAGCCCCCGAGCGGAATGCTCAGCCAGAACGGCAGATTGAATTTGATGGCAAGCGCGCCGGCGGCATAAGCCCCGACCCCCATGAAGGCGGCCTGGCCAAGATTGATCTGCCCCGCGTACCCCATGTTGATTTGCAGCCCTATCACCACGACCGCCGTTATCAGCATGTTGGTCGAGATTGCGACGAGGCGCGGTCCCAGCATATGGGGCAGCACGATCAGCGCGATGAGAAACAACGCCAGCGCGATCCATTGTCCGCGGGTGCGGATCAGCGCCTGATCGCGTTCAAAACTGGTGGCGAATACGCCTGCCGGATCCATCGGTCAGACCCTTTCGATGGTCTTCCAGCCGAACATTCCGGTCGGCCGAATGAAGAGAATGAGCAACATGATGATGAACGGGAACACAGTGCCGATGGCGCCGCCCACGATCGGATCGAGATAGGCCGTCACCAATCCCTGAATAATGCCCACGATCAGACCGGCCAGCAGCACGCCGGCTATCGCCTCGAAGCCCGCCAGCAACGCCACCGGCAATGCCGCCAGCCCGATGTCGGATGCAAGGAAGTTGAGCGACTTGCCGCTGAGGAAGATGATCGCCCCGAGCGTGGAGAGCACCGCGCCGAGAACCCATGCAAAGGCGATGGACCGCTTCACCGAAATGCCCATCGACAACGCGACCTGATGATCCTCCGCGACCGCCGTCATGCGCAGGCCGGCGCGGGTGCGGTTGAAGAACCATGACAGGCCAAGGCCGACGATCACCGTGATGACGCCGCCAACCAGCAGCGATCTCGGGATCAGGATGTCGCCGATAATCACCGGCTGCAACGGGAAGATGATCGGGAACGGTCGCACCTGCGGGCCGAACAGCGCGAGGATCATGCCGCGGATCAGGATCAGCAGCCCGATCGTGACCATCACCATGGCGAATACGGATTCGCCGGCAAGACGGGAGAAAAAGACACGTTCGACCAGAAGCCCGAAGAGCGCGGCGGCGACGAAGGCGAGCGGCAGTCCGAGCCAGAGGGGCAGTCCGAGCGAGGCGATCATCCACCAGACGATGAAGCCGCCGAAAACCACCAGTTCGCCTTGCGCGAAATTGAACACTTTCGAGGCGCGATAGATGACCACGAAGCCCATGGCGATGAGGGCGTACAACAGCCCGACCAGCGCCCCGTTTATGAGGTAGTTGATGAAGTCTATCATGCGGTGGCTCGCAATGGTTCGGCGGCGTCGCCTGCCTTGGTCCCCTTGGCGACATCATGGATCGCGACGCGGGCCGACAGCGTGCCCTTGCGTCCGTCCTGATAGGTCACCGCGATCTCGATCGCCTGGTGATCGAGGCCGCCATACATGGCCTCGATCAGCGCGGCATAACGCTCGGCGAGGAACTCGCGACGCAGTTTGCGGGTCCGCGTCAGTTCGCCTTCGTCGGGATCGAGCTCTTTGGGAAAATTGGCGAAGCGCCGCACCCGCGCGTGCTCCGGCAGGAAGGCGTTGATGCGCGCAATCTCGTCGCGCACCAATTCGGCGACTTCGGCCTTTTGCGACAGGTCCGTGAAGGTGGAGAAGCTGATGTTGCGATCTTCCGCCCAGCGCGACACCACGCCCATGTCGATGTTGATCAGCGCGCCGATATAGTCGCGCGTCTCGTCGCCGAGCGTCATGATGTCCTTCACGAACGGGCTGAAGCGCAGTCGTGTTTCAATGAACTGCGGCGGGAACCGTTCGCCCGAGCGAAGTTTCCGCAAATCGTCGAGACGTTCGAGGAAGACAAGCTCGCCGCCGTCGGTCACCGAAACGGCGTCGCCGGTCTGATACCAGCCGTCCTGCACGCGTTGCACGACGCTTTCAGGCCTCTTGTAATAGCCCTGGAAGAAGCTTCCGCCGCGGATCAGCAATTCGCCGTCCTGCGACACCCGCCATTCCAGAGCCGGGCCGGACTCCGGATGGGCCGTCAGCCAGTGTCCGACGGTTTCGAGATTGTAGCGATCGCCCTGATGCAGCGTCAAAAGCCCGATTTCCGTGGCGCCGTAGATATTGCGCAACGGCACGCCGATCGCATGAAACAGGCGGAACACGTCCGGCGCCATCGTCGAGCCGCCGCACAGGGCGATCTTGATGCGCGTAAGGCCGAGCTTGTCGCGCAGCGGTTTCAGCACCAGCATTTCCGCAAGCGGCAATGCAAGCCGCGCCCCCAGCGGAATCGGCCTGCCCTCGAGCCGCGCGACATGAACCTTATGGCCGATATCGACGCCCCAGGCGTAAATCGCCCGCCGTGTGCGGCCGGCATCGAACATCCGCGCCTGAATCGTGGCCGCAAGGCTCTCCCATTGCCGGGGCGCAAAAACCATCACCTCGACGGCAAGTTCGCGGATGTTGTTGAGAACCTCTTCCGGCGATTCCGGAAAATTGACCACCAACGGCAGCAAAAGACCGATGGTGACGCCGAAGAATTGTTCCGTCACCCAGGCCGGCGCGATGTAGGTGAGGTATTCCATGCCCGGCTTGACGCCGGTCGCGGCAATGACGCGATGCGCGTTATCGATGAGATAACGATGCGACAGCACCACGCCTTTCGGGCGCCCGGTCGTGCCCGACGTATACGACAGCACCGCAACGTCATCCGGTCCTCCCGCCTCGACGAGAGTGCGGAAACGATCCGCATCCCCCGCATGCTGCGCCCGTCCGGCTTCCAGAACCTTTGCAAACGGCGTCAGGCGCTCGTGGCGATAGGACCACATCCCGGTGTCGTCCCAGTAAATCATCTGACGCAACTGCGGCATGCGGTCGAGGATCGCCAGCCCCTTGTCCACCTGCTCCTGATCCTGCGCCACCAGACAAACCGCGTCGCTGTCATCGAGCAGGTACTCGATCTCGTCGGCGGTGATATCGGGGTAGAGCGAGACGATCTTGCAGCCGATCGAAAGCGCAGCGAACTCGCTCCAGAAATTCTCCGGCTCGTTCTCGCCTATGATGGCGACGGTTTCGCCGCGGCGAATACCCATCGCATCGAGACCGAGCGCGAAGGAGCGCACCTTCTCCAGCACGTCTCCATAAGTATATTCGCGCCAGATGCCGCGATATTTATGGCGCTCGACCAGCTTGTCCGGCGCGGCGCCGGCGCGCTCCAGCAACAATTGCGGAATGGTGCGCATGGACAGCATCAGCGGTTCCCCTCGCCCAGATACGCCTTCAAAACCGCCGGATTTTCCTGAATTTCACGCGGCGTCCCTTCCGCGATCTTGCGGCCGAAATCGAGCACGGCTATGCGGTCTGCGAGATCCATCACGACCCCCATGTCGTGCTCGACCAGAACCACGGGAATGCGCCGCGCCTCGCGAACGTCGAGAATGAAGCGCGCGAGGTCTTCCTTCTCCTCGGTGTTCATCCCGGCCATCGGCTCGTCCATCAGCAGGATGCCGGGCTCCTGCGCCAGCGCCCTGCCGAGATCGACGCGCTTGCGCAGACCATAGCCGAGACTGCCGACCGGCTGGTGGCGGATCGATTCGATTTCGAGCAATTCGATGATTTCCTCGACGATCTCGCGGTGGCGCATCTCCTCGCGCCGGCACGCTCCGAAATAGAGGAACGCCGAAGGAATCGAGCTTTTCATATGGATATGGCGGCCGACCATGATGTTTTCGATCACGGTCATGTTTGAAAAGATGTGCGTGCCCTGGAAGGTTCGCGCCAGACCGGCGCGCACGATGTTGTGAACCCCCATGCCGGAGATCGCGGCGCCATTGAAGCGCACCTCGCCCTGCTGCGGCCGATAGAACCCGCTCAGACAGTTCATCAGCGAGGTCTTACCGGCGCCATTCGGCCCGATCACGGCCAGCAACTCGTCCGCGCCGACCGAGATGGATACTTCGTCGAGCGCAACGACGCCGCCGAACGCCATCCGGACGCCGTCAGCCTCGAGGACCACGGAATTTTGCGTTGCTGCGGAATTTTTCGATGGCGAACCAACAGGCGAAGCAGCGCTCAACACGCACCTCCTTCATCGGCACAATCCTGCGACATTCATCCTCCCCGAGCATCCGCTCCAAGCATCAGCTCCAAGCATTCGCTCCGAGCATTCGCCCATCAGGTATCCGCCGCCTCGCGCCGGATGCCGCCAGCCTTCACGATCAATCCTTTGATGGATTTTTATGACCGGCAGGGCTTATTTTTAACTTTCTGGTCAATTCACGTCAAGCGCGTTCGAACTTCGATTGCGTCGATCCGCCTGACGAAACGTATCGGCCCCACTGGTTTAGAGGTCGGACAACAGTCGCAACGAAACGCCGGCATCCGTTTGCACAAAGGGGAACCGCAAATCGGCGCTTGTCGCCACGGTCACGGCGCGCATCTCTTTCGACAACAGGCAAGATCGCTTGACGCGCTCACTGCGTTCGCGCCGCAACGCGAAAGCAGGCCGGCGGGGCGTCGATTCTGGAATTGACCAATGCGTTAATTCACCTAATTTCGGGTTGAATATAGAGATCGCGGCGTCGGCCGGACCTTGTAATGCATTCCTTCCTTCCGGAAGCAAAGCGACAGGAACATCGAGAACGCTGCGCGGTCTTTGAACTACACGC
>JBKDZW010000056.1:0-16590 GCA_047971685.1 Rhodoblastus sp. | reverse complement strand
CTCGGCGTCGCGGAATTCGCGCGGCGCCTGCGGGATGACCTGATAAGAGCGGCCGTAGAGGTTGAAACGGTTGATGTAATTGCCGCCGAGCATGGTGGCGAGCGCGCCGCCGATGTCCTGCATCGACCAGCCCAGACGGTTGGCCTTGGCGGCGTCGATCTTGAATTCGAGTTGCGGCGTGTCGAACTTCAGGTCGAGATCGGTGAAGATGAACATGCCGCTTTCCGTCGCAGCCTTCTGGATGTCGGCGGCGACCTGCGCGAGGCGCTGATAATCGCCTGTCGTGCGGATGACGAATTGCATGGGCGGGCCGCCGGTCGAGCCCGGCAACGGCGGCGGCGAGAAGGAAAAGGCCGAGCCTTCGGTAATGGTTGCAAGCTTGCCTTGCAGATCCGTCTGCATGATCTGCTTCTGCGAGCGCGTGCGCTGCTCCCATGGCTTGAGCAGCAGGCCGCCGAAGCCGGTATGGACGCCCTGCGAACCGTTGATAACGAAAAGATGCTCCTTTTCCGGGATCGACTCGGCGATCGACCATAGTTTCCTGGTGGCCGCTTCCGTGTAGTCGAGATTGCCCGCCTGCGGCGTCTTGATCATGGTGAGCAGAATGCCCTGATCTTCCTCCGGCGCCAGTTCGCGCGGCGTCGTCTGGAACATGACCGCCGTGATGGCCAGCACGCCGACGAGAATGACGACCGTCAGCGCACGGAAATTGAGCGTGCGATGCAGAAGGCGCTCGTAGCGCAGCCGCAGCGCATCGAAGCGCTTGTCGAGCCAGACGGCGAAGCCGCCGCTCTCGCCGGGCTTGTGCGCCTTCAGGAGTTTCGAGCACATCATCGGCGACAGCGTGAGCGCGACGAAGCCCGACACGACGACCGAGCCGGCAAGCGTGAAGGCGAATTCCCGGAACAGGGCGCCGGTCAGGCCGGAAACGAAGCCGATCGGCGCATATACGGCGGCCAGCGTGATCGTCATGGAGATGACGGGGCCGGCGATCTCGCGCGCGCCGACGAGCGAGGCGTCGCGTGGCGTCATGCCGTCCTCGATATGGCGCCAGATGATTTCGACCACCACAATCGCGTCGTCGACGACGAGGCCGATGGCGAGCACGAAGGCGAGCAGGGTCAGAAGATTGATCGAATAATCGAGCGCCAGCAGGAAGATCATCACGCCGATGAGCGACAGCGGGATGGTGACGATGGGAATGATGGTGGAGCGCAGATTGCCGAGAAAGAGGAAGATGACGACGATGACGATGAGAGCGGCTTCCGTCAGCGTCTTGGCGACTTCCGAGATCGAGGCGCGGATGAATTCGGTCGAATCGTAGGCGATCGCTGCGTGAATGCCCGACGGCAATTGCGCCTGCACGGTCGGGAACATCTTGCGGATATCGTCGATGACGGTGAGCGGATTGGCGGTGGGCGTTGCGTAAATGCCGACGAACACGGCCTTCAGGCCATCGAAGACGGAGGAGGAATTTGCGCTTTCCGGGCCAAGCTCGATGCGCGAGACATCGCCGAGCCGCACGAGCGCGTCGCCGCGCGCGGCAATCACCAGTTGCGAGAAGGCCTTGGCGTTGTCGAGCGAGGTCTGGGCGTTGATCGAGGTTTGCGTATAGTCGGATTTGATCTGGCCGGCGGCGGCGGTGAAATTGTTGGCCGCCAGCGCATTGCGCACATCGGCGGGCGTGACGGTGCGCGCGGCCATCTTGGTCGGATCGAGCCAGATGCGCATGGCGAAGGTCTGTCCGCCGAGAATCTGCGCATTGGCGACGCCGTTGACGGTCTGCAACTGCGGCTGCACGACGCGCGTGATGTAATCGGTGATCTGGGCAGGGGTCAGCACGTCCGAATTGAAGGACATGTAGAGCAGCGCAAAACCCTGGCCCGTCTGCTTGACGACGACGGGATCCTGCGATTCGCGCGGCAACTGGCTTTTGACCTGCTGGATCTTCGAGAGAACGTCGGCGACTGCGCGATCCGGGTCGGCGTTCAGGCGCATGTTGAGCGTGATGGTCGAGACGTTCTGCTGCGAATTCGCCACCAGCGTGTCTATGCCCTCGGTGCTCGCCACCGCCTGCTCGATCGGCGTGGTGATGAAGCCCTTGATGAGATCGGCGTTGGCGCCTGGATAGGTCGTGGTGATGGTGATGGTGGTCTGCGCGAGTTCCGGATATTGCCGGATTTGCAGCTTGAATCCGGCTTGCGCGCCGACGAGCAGAATCAGCAGGCTGACCACGGTCGCCAGAACGGGGCGGCGGATGAAGAGATCGGTGAAAGAGCCCACGCGGCGCCCTTATATCTTTGGTTTGGGGTTCATGGGCGCAAGTTCCGCCTTGGGATCGATGCGCACATGCGCGCCGGGAGCGAGCTTGATCTGGCCCTCGGTGACGACGATTTCTCCGGCTTTCAAACCTTCGACGATTTCGATGGCGTCGCCCTGCGTCTCGCCCACGCGCACAAAGCGCCGCTCGACTTCGTAGAGCGCATCGGGATTGGTTTCGGGCGTCGTCCCGTCGCCGGTCTTTGCGGCGGTTTTTTCAGCAGCCTGCGCCTGGCCCGGCTTTGCCGCAGGCTTCAGCACATAGACGCTGTCGCCGTAGAGCGAATAGACGACCGAGGTGCGCGGCGTCGTCACGACGGCGCGTGGGCCGCCGGCCATGACGGAGCCGTTTGCGAACATGCCCGGCAGCAGTTTCTTGCCCTCGTTGGGCACTTCGCCGCGCACCAGAAAATTGCGGGTGTCGGTGGAAATGCGCGCGTCGAGGAATTTGATCTGGCCCTTGAAGGTCTGGCCGGGATAGGCGTCGGCCGTCAGGGTGAGCGTCTGGCCGACAGCGAGCTGGGCGAGATATTGTTCGGGCGCCTGGAAGTCGACGTAGATCGGATCGAGCTGTTGCAGGGTGACGAGCGGCGTGCCCGGCGAGACATATTGCCCGAGGTCGATGCGGCGGATGCCGAGCCTGCCGTCGAAGGGCGCGGAGATGCGCTTTTGCGCGATGATCGCCTTGGTGCGCTCTACGGCGGCGGCGGCCTGGTCGCGCGCGGCCTGCGCCTGGTCCATGCTGGCCTGCGTGGTGTTGCCGCCCGAAACGAGCTTGGCCTGACGATCGAGCGTGGCCTGTGCATTGAGGAGGGCGGCCTGATTGGCCTTGAGGTCGGCCTGCTCCGTCGAATCGTCGATTTCGACGAGAACCGTTCCCTTCTTCACGTCCTGCGAGGATTCAAAGCGGATGACGCGCACGACGCCGCCGACCTGCGGCGCGATCTCCACGCCCTGCGTGGCGCGCAGCGAGCCGATGGCTGTCAGCGTCGTCGTCCATGTCTGCGCCTTGGCCGTGCTGACGGCGACCGAATTGGTCGGCCGTCCCGCCTTCTCGATGAAGCCTTTTACCATGGCGGGCTTCACGACCATCTGGAAGTAACCGAGGCCACCGGCCGCGCCAAGGAGGATGACGAGGGCCGTCAGGAGAATGAGGGAGCGCTTCATGCGGTGGATGGTCGCCTAGATCGTCGGGCAAGGCCTAGCGCCTGCGCCCCGGAAACAACGCCTTGTCGAGCGGCGTTAGGAAATGTTGCGGGCAACATATGCCCGACTGCGGCAAATACAAGGCGATTGATCTACGGGCCGCCGATCGTTTCCAGCCCCGCTTGCGCCAGGATGGGAACCATGGCGCCCATGGCAAGACCGCGCTCCGGGTTGGAGCCGTTGCCGTCCAGCGCGCGTTTCTTCACGCCCTGAATGATCGCGGCCAACCGGAAAAAATTAAAAGCGATGTAGAAATCCCAGTTGGGAATGCCCGCGATCCCTGCGCGCTTGCAGAAAGATTCGACATATTCGATTTCCGTGGGAACGCCGATCGCCTTGCGGTCGAGGCCGCCGAGGCCGGAAAACAGGCTGGCGTTGTCCGTGCGCCATTGCATGCATTGATAGGATATGTCGGCGAAGGGATGGCCGAGCGTCGACAATTCCCAATCGAGCACGGCCAGCAGGCGCGGCTCGGTCGGATGGAAAATCATGTTGTCGAGCCGGTAGTCGCCGTGAACGATGGAGACGCGGCCATCGTCTGCGGGCACATTGCCCTGGAGCCAGGCGACAAGCTGGTCCATGGCGGCGATCGTTTCGGTGTCCGAGGCGCGATATTGATCGGTCCAGCGCTTGAACTGACGCTCGAAGTAGGAGCCGGGACGGCCGAAATCGGCGAGGCCGATCTTTCCGGGATCCAGCGAGGTGAGGGTCGCCAGCGCCTTGTTCATCTCGTCATAGATTTTGGTGCGGTCTTCCTGCGAAACGCCGGGCAGTTCAGGCTTCCAGAAAATGCGGCCTTCGATCCGCTCCATGACGTAGAAGGCCGTGCCGATGATGGATTCGTCCTCGCAGAGCACGAACATTTTCGCGACCGGAACGCCCGTGCCGGCAAGCGCCTTCTGCACCCGAAACTCGCGGTCCACCGCATGGGCCGATTTCAGAAGAACGCCCGGCGGCTTGCGGCGCAGCACATAGGCGCCGCTTGCGGCCTCGATCAGAAAGGTCGGGTTCGACTGGCCGTCGCCGAATTTCTTCGCCTTGAGCGGTCCCTTGAAGCCGTCGAGATTTTTCTCGAGCCAGGGCGTGAGGCGAGTATCGTCGAGCGATGTGACGTCGAGGGACATGGGTGCGGTCTCCTTATCCATCGTTGCGGGAAGCGTTGCGCGAGGTCGTTTCTATCCAACCTTGAACAAGACGCGAAGCAATCCATCCCCGGGACATATCCGGGGATGGATCGTTTCGGCTGGCCCGCAATAAAGTGTTTCAGCTTTTGTTCAGCGTCACGCCTTTCGCGGCGGCGGCTTTGCTTACATATTTGTTGGTCTGCTGGAAAGCATTTTGCAGGGCTTCCTGTCTTGCGGGATCGCCGATCTCGGAAATATGCGCTGCGACTTTTTCGGGCGTGGGATCGTCGATGTAGAGACCGTCGGTCTCGTAGATGATCGTGCGCGCGAAGGCGCCGGCGCCGGCGCCCAGAATATAACGTGTCGGTCCATCCTCGCTCACCAGATAGAGAACGCCGGGCGAGATATATTCCGGCCGCATGAGGTCGAGCGCCTGCTTGGGCAACAGTTCTTCGGTCATGCGGGTGGCCGCCGTCGGCGCCAGCGTATTGAGGTGAATATTGTTTTTCGCGCCTTCCTGGGCGAGGACGTTCATGAAGCCGACCATGGCCATTTTGGCTGCGCCATAATTGGCCTGGCCGAAATTGCCGTAGATGCCCGAAGACGACGCGGTGAGAACGATGCGCCCGTAATTCTGCGCGCGCATGATGTCCCAAACGGCCTTGGTGCAAATCATCGTACCCATGAGATGCACGTCGAGCACGAGCCGGAAATCGGCGATTTCCATCTTGGAGAAGGTCTTGTCGCGCAATATGCCGGCGTTGTTGATGAGAATGTCGATGCGGCCCCATTTGTCCATGGCGCTGCGCACCATGTCGGCTACGCCCTTCTCGTCCGTCACGCTACAGGGGGCGGCCATGGCCTCGCCGCCCGCAGCCTCGATCTCCGCGACAACCTTGTCGGCCGTCTCGGACGAGCCGCCGGTGCCGTCGCGCGCGCCGCCGAAATCGTTGACCACGACTTTCGCGCCGCGGGCTGCAAGAGCGAGAGCGTGCTGGCGGCCCAGTCCATTGCCCGCGCCCGTCACGATGGCGACGCGATCCTTGAACGAGATTGTCATTGTCTGTTCCTCAGTCACAGTTCCTCGATCAACCGAAGAAGGCGATGGTCAGCCATTCCGCCGCAAGGGCGGGTTTCGCCTTGCCTTCGATCTCGACCGAGACATCGTAGCGGACAACCAGTTCGCGGTCCGATTTTGCGGTGGCCGCGCCGACGACAAAATGTGCGCGCACGCGCGAGCCTGCGGGCACGGGCGAAATGAAGCGGATTTTGTCGAAGCCGTAATTCATCCCCATGGTGCGGTCCTCGATGTCGGGCAGGGCGTCGTAGGCCATGGCCGACAGCATGGAGAGCGTGAGGAAACCATGCGCGATCGAACCGCCGAACGGCGTCTCCTTCTTCGCGCGCTCGGGGTCCATGTGGATGAAATAGAGATCTTCGGTCAGTTTGCCGAATGCGTCGATGCGCGCCTGATCTATCGTTATCCAGCGGCTGACCCCGACCTCCTTGCCGACCGAGGCCTGAATGTCCGCACGGGTCGTCTTGGCGCGGGACGGGTCGAAGGGATTGGCGACGGCGGTCATGGCGGCTCCTCCAAATTTCGATTGTCCGACATAAACATCATATGGCTTTTGGGGAAAGCCCCTTTGTCGGCCGATGTCGCGCGGCGGCGTGGGCGCAACCATATGGCGCGCGCGCTTGAAGCCGGTCGACAGCGCGTCTATGCTGGCTCGACGCCATGGGGTGCTGCCGGCAGAATCGTTCGTCCGGCGGCTGAGATGAGACCCATAGAACCTGATCCGGGTAATGCCGGCGCAGGGAAGGCTGGTTTGGACATTCCAGTTTTCTTCCGCGCCTGAGCCCCGTCATGTGGAGGAAAGCCGATGAACGTGCACGCCAAGCGTCCGCAACAAGCCAAGCGTCCGCAACAAGCCAAGCGTCCTCAGCATCCCGAGACCGTCACGACCGGGCCCATCCAGGGTTCGCGCAAGGTTTATGTGACGCCGGCAGGCCATGCCGGCATCCGCGTGCCGTTCCGCGAGATTGCGCTGAGCCCTGAAAGCGGCGAGCCGCCGGTGCGCGTCTACGATGCTTCCGGGCCGTATACGCAATGCGATTTTACGCCGGACCTGTCGGCGGGGCTGCCGTCTGCGCGCCCCTGGCTTGGCGCCCGCGCCAATCTCGAGACCTACGAGGGGCGTGCGCTGAAACCGGAAGACAATGGCAATGTTTCGGCTGACGGCCTTGTGCCGGCTTGTCCGGCTTCGCGCGCGCCGCGCCGGGGGACGGGAGCCGGCCCCGTCACGCAGTTTGAATATGCGCGGGCAGGGATCATCACCGAAGAGATGATCTATGTCGCGCATCGCGAAAATCTCGGGCGCGAAAAGGCCGTGGCCCAGGCGGCCGAAACGGTCGCCGATGGCGAAAGCTTCGGCGCCTCGATCCCGCAATTCGTGACGCCGGAATTCGTGCGCGACGAAATCGCGCGCGGGCGGGCGATCATTCCCGCCAACATCAATCATCCCGAACTCGAGCCGCAGATCATCGGCCGCAATTTTCTGGTCAAGGTCAACGCCAATATCGGCAATTCCGCGGTCACGTCCTCGGTGGCGGAAGAAGTCGAGAAAATGGTGTGGTCGATCCGCTGGGGCGCGGACACCGTGATGGACCTGTCGACCGGCCGCAATATCCACAACATCCGTGACTGGATATTGCGCAATTCGCCCGTGCCGATCGGCACGGTGCCGATCTATCAGGCGCTCGAAAAGGTCGATGGCGATGCGACCAGGCTCGACTGGGAAGTGTTCAAGGATACGCTGATCGAACAGGCCGAGCAGGGCGTCGATTATTTCACCATTCATGCGGGCGTACGGCTTGCCTATGTGCCGCTGACCGCCAATCGGGTGACCGGCATCGTTTCGCGTGGCGGCTCCATCATGGCGCGCTGGTGCCTGTCGCATCACAAGGAGAGCTTCCTTTACGAGCGCTTCGGCGACATCTGCGACATCATGCGTAAATACGATGTGTCGTTCTCGCTCGGCGACGGGTTGCGTCCGGGTTCGGGCGCCGACGCCAATGACCGCGCGCAGTTTGCGGAACTGGAGACGCTCGGCGAACTCACCAGGACCGCCTGGGACAAAGGCTGTCAGGTCATGATCGAGGGGCCCGGCCATGTGCCGATGCACAAGATCAAGATCAACATGGACAAGCAATTGCGCGAATGCGGCGAGGCGCCCTTCTATACGCTCGGACCGCTGACGACGGATATTGCGCCGGGCTACGATCACATCACCTCCGGCATCGGCGCGGCCATGATCGGCTGGTTCGGGACGGCCATGCTTTGCTATGTCACGCCGAAGGAGCATCTGGGCCTGCCCGATCGCGACGACGTGAAGACGGGCGTCATCACCTATCGGATCGCAGCGCATGCCGCCGATCTCGCCAAGGGCCATCCGGCCGCGCATCTGCGCGACGACGCCATTTCGCGCGCCAGATTCGATTTCCGCTGGGAGGATCAGTTCAATCTCGGGCTCGATCCCGATACGGCGCGCGCCTTTCACGACGAGACATTGCCGAAGGAGGCGCACAAGGTCGCCCATTTCTGTTCGATGTGCGGGCCGAAATTCTGCTCGATGAAGATCACGCAGGATCTGCGCGCCGAAGTGCAGGCCATGGGCGAAAACGAAAAGCGCGCGCTCGGCCTGACCGGCGAACAGATCGCGGCTGCCGAGGGCATGGCGGCCAAGGGTATGGCGGCCAAGAGCGCGGAGTTCATGGCCGGCGGCGGCAAGCTTTACGTGGAGAGCGAAAAGGCGGGGTGACGCCTGGCGCGTCGATTACGGCTCACAACAGAGGGCTGGCGATGCGCAGGGCGCTTTCCAGAAAGCGTTCGCGCGCCGGCCGCTCGCGCCAGCGGGCGAGGTCGACTGCGTGCGAGCGCATCTCGTAGCTTGCTTGCAGGGCGCGCACGGCCCTGGTCGTCTCCTCGTCGAATATGAGGGCGGCGACCTCGAAATTGAGGCGCATCGAGCGGATATCGAGATTGAACGTGCCGAAGATGGTGGTGCGCCCGTCCGTCGTCAGGCTCTTGGTGTGCAACAGCCCGTCCTCGAAACGCAGGATGCGTACGCCCGCGCGTAAAAGACTGTCGAAATAAGAGCGGCTGGCGTAGCGCACCAATTTCGAATCGTTGCGCGCCGGCAGGATGAGCGTGACGGCCACGCCGCGAATGGCGGCCGATTCCAACGCTTCGAGCACGGGCACGTCGGGCACGAAATAGGGTGTGGTGACGACGATCTCCTCGCGCGCTTCATAGATGGCGTTGACGACGAGGCGGCGCACGCTGTCGACCGGGTTTTCCGGGCCGGATGGGGTGATGACGCAGCAGCGCGCAGATGACGCCGGTTCCGGGCGCGGCTGGGCGCGGCCGGCGATGGCGATTTCGTCCGGTTGCAGCGGCGTGAGGGGCTCGGCCGCCCAGCTTTCCAGGAAAACGGCGTCGAGCGCGGCTACCGGCGGCCCGGTGAACCGCAGCATGGCGTCCACCCATTCGCCGACGCCCGCGTTGCGCTTGAAATAATACGGATCGACCATGTTCATCGAGCCGGTATAGGCGATCTTCTGGTCGATCACGACGATCTTGCGATGCAGCCGCAGGTCGACGCGCACAAACAGCGCCCGCACGATGCCGACCGGCAGGGCGACGACGACTTCGACGCCGGCGTCGCGCAATTGCTCGACCTGATCGGTGCGCAGGAAATCGCCGCTGCCGACGGCATCGAGCAGAAGACGGCATTGCACGCCGCGCGCCGCCGCGCGCTTGAGGGCGTCCGCCGCCTCGTCGGCCACGCCGCCGGCGTTCCAGATATAGAAGGCCATCGAGCAGCTTTCCTGCGCGTTCTCGATGTCGGCGATGATGGCGCGGATAATGGGCTGGCCGCCGGAGATTATGTCGATCTTGCCGCTTTCGAGCAGGGGCAGGGCTGTCGGGCGCGTGGCGATCGCTGCGAGGCGGCGCTGTTCGGGCCGTAGTTTCGAGGGATCGGCGCCGGCTTCCCGGGCGAGCCGCATGAAACACTGGTTGAGCGGGGCGCGCAGCGCGCGAATGCGGCTGGCGCGCCGGCTGCCGAGCGGGCGCTCGCCGCCCAGCAGATAGATGAGCGCGCCGAAGAGAGGGAAGACGGCGATCAGCAGCAGCCAGGCGAGCGTGACGCCGGGCTCGAGATTGCGCATGATGACGCGCGCGCCAAGGCTGAACACCACGAGGATGTGCGCAATTTCCAGAAGCGTTGCAATCGACAGGGCGGTCATGAGGCGTCGTCTGGTTTCCGGCTTTTCCGTTTATGCCAGAGGCTGCGGATTTTGACGAATGCCGCGCGAAAACCGACGGGCGGGACGCTGCGTCTGGACAGGGGCTTTGCGGGCTCTGTATGTCTGGCGGGAACCGAGGGAGTATGCGCGCATGAGGCAACAAACCGTCCGCTCCGCCGTCATTGGCGTCGTTACGGCTTCCGACCGTGCAAGCGCGGGCGTCTACGAGGATATTTCGGGACCGGCGATCGAGGCCTATTTCGGCCGGGTGCTGGTCACGCCGTTTCGGATCGAGCGGCGCGTCATTCCCGACGGTTTCGAGAGCGTGCGCGATACGATCGTCGATCTCGTGGATGTTGCGGGCTGCGATCTCGTGCTGACCACCGGCGGCACGGGGCCTTCGGCGCGCGATCTCACGCCGGAGGCGACGCTTGCGGCCGCTCCGCGTGAATTTCCGGGCTTTGGCGAGAAGATGCGGATGGCCTCGCTCGCGCAGACGCCGACCGCAATCCTGTCGCGCCAGCTTGCCGCGCAACGCGGCAAATGTCTTGTCGTCAATCTGCCGGGCTCGCCGCGCTCGATCGACCTGTGTCTGGATTCGATCATGGAGGCGGTGCCCTATTGCCTGGAATTGATGGGGGCTGCGTGGATCGACACGAACCCCGAATTCATCAAGGCCGTCCGCCCGAAAAAATAATCATTCCATCACGGCGTGCGCGGGATCGACCTTGGTGTTTTCGGGCTTGCCGAGAAGCAGAACGAGAGGCGCCGCCGCAAGCGCGAGAATGGCGAGCAGCAAATAATCGTTCATATAGGCGATGATCTGCGCCTGCCGCGTGATCTCGGCGTTCAGCGCGGCGCGGCCGGCCAGTGTTTGCAGGTTCCAGTAGGTTTCCACGTTCGGCATATTGAGCGCGGGATTGGTCGGGGTCGCATATTGCGCAAGTTCGGAATGAACGACCTGCGTGTTGCGCGCCAGCATGAAAATGACGACCGAAACGCCGATCGAGGAACCGAGATTGCGCAAGAGGCTGAACAGAGCGGTCGCCTGTGTGCGCAATTCCGCAGGCAAGGTCGCAAACGTGACGGTCGAGAGCGGCGTGAACAGGAAGCCGAGGCCGAAGCCTTGCAGAACGCCGTTCAAGAGCAGGACTTCGTCGGAGACATCGGGCGTATAGCCGGTCATGTCGTAGAGCGACAACGCCGAGAGACCGAAGCCGAGGAGCAGAAAGATGCGCGGATCGATGCGCGCCATGAGACGCCCGACGAGCAGCATCGCGATCATCGTGCCGATGCCGCGGGGGCCGAGGATCAGGCCGGCGGTGAACACGGGATAGCCCATCAAGGTCTGGAGATATGGCGTCAGCAGCGCGACGCTTGCAAGCAGAATGACGCCGACGACGAAGATCATCATGAGGCCGACGGGAAAATTGTGATCCTTGAACAGGGCGGGCGCGATGAAGGGGTTCTTGGCGGTCGCGGAATGAACGAGGAACAGATAGAAGGCCAGAAGTGAAATGGCGAATTCGATCACGATTTCGGTCGATGAGAACCAGTCCTCGTTCTGGCCGCGGTCGAGCATCAATTGCAATGCGCCGACGGCGATGCCGAGCGTGGCGAAGCCGAACCAGTCGAACCGCGCATTCTGCTTCGGACTTTCGGTGAGCGCCGCCATCAGGCCGAGGACGACGACCGCGCCGAGCGGCACGTTGATGTAGAATACCCAGCGCCAATTGTAGTTTTCGGTGAGCCAGCCGCCGAGCATGGGGCCGAGAATGGGGCCGACCATCACGCCGACGCCCCAGATCGCCATGGCCGAGCCATGCTTTTCGCGCGGATAGGAATCAAGCAGGATCGTCTGCGACATCGGCACCAGCGCCGCGCCGAACACGCCCTGCAACAGCCGGAACAGCACGATCTGTTCGAGCGTATGGGCCGCTCCGCACAGGCCCGAAGCGACGGTGAAGCCTACGACCGAGACGATGAGCAGTTTCTTGCGGCCAAAGCGCGCGTTGAGAAAGCCGGTCGTCGGCATGACGATGGCGGCCGCCACGATATAGGAGGTCAGAACCCAGTTGATCTGGTCCTGCGAGGCCGAGAGCGAGCCCTGCATGTAAGGCAGCGCGACATTGGCGATGGTGGTGTCGAGCGCCTGCATGACGGTGGCGGCCATCACGCAGGCTGTCAGCAATCCGCGATTGGGAACGTGCAGTTCCTCGTCCGACATTGTCAGAAGCCGATCAGATGCATGAGATCGCGCGGCAGGGTCGCCAGTGAACGCTTGACGCCGGTGTCTACGCTGGCCGTCACGCTCATGCCGGCGCGCAATTGCGGCGCGTCGGGCTCGGGGTCTATGGCCAGGCGCACGGTCAGGCGCTGGACGACCTTCACCCAATTGCCGGACGTGTTCTGCGGCGGCAGCACCGAAAATTCAGAACCCGTCGCCGGCGCGATCGATGTGACATGCGCCTTCCATATGCGTCCGCCATAGGTGTCGACGGAGATGGTGGCGGGGTCGCCGACCTTCACATGGGCGAGATCGGTTTCCTTGAGATGGGCGTCGACCCACATGTTCTCATGCGAGACGATGTTTATCGCGGTTTGCGAGGCGCTGAGGTAATTGCCGGGCTGCACGCGCGGCACATTGGTGGCGATGCCGCTGATCGGGGCGAGGATGCGCGTGCGGCGCAGATCGCGTTCGGCCTTATCGAGCTCGGCCTTGGCCTGCCGGTACTGCGGATAGGATTCGACGGGCTCGTCGGGTTTGCCCCCGAGCAGCGCCAGCAGGGATTCCTCCTGACGCTGCGCGCTGATGAAGCGCGACTGCGCGCCGTTATAGTCGCGCACGGCCTGATCGAGATTGGCCTGCGCGCTTACTTTTCGTGCGACCAGATCGCTCTGCCGGTCTTTTGTCTTTCCGAAAAAGACGAGGTCGGCCTTGGCCTGTGCGATCAGCGCGCGCGACTGGGCGTAATTCGCCTTGGCGGCCCTCAATTGATCGGCGACGACGCCAAGATGGGCTTGCGCGCCGTCGCGCGCGATTTTGTAGGGCGCGTCGTCCAGATGAAACAGCAGGTCGCCTTTTTTGACGAGCTGGCCTTCCTTGACCTCGACTTCGGCGACCATGCCGGACACGTCGTTGGCGACGTTGACGATGTCGGCTTTCACATAGGAATCGTCGGTCTCGGCGTAACGGCCGCCCGTCAGGTAGGCCAACAATGCAAGGACCAGAGCGACGATGGGGCCGGCAAGCAGAAGCGGCCGGCGCAGGCCGCCCGACTTTCCCTCGGGCGCCGCCGGCTCGGGGTCTGGAGCGGACGCCTGAGGCGCGGCTTGCGAGGGCGCCTGATGCGGCGCCTCGCTGGCGACGCGATGAAGCGAGGGACGGGCGGTCTCGCCGCCGATGTCGCCGAGGGTTTCGCGAATGCCGGCTTCATCCATGGCAGCTTCTTTCACGGCTGATTTACTCACCACTGGCGCTCCGTTTTGGCAGGGCGTATTCGATGGGGTTGGCGCAGGCCTCGCCGAGATTGGCCTTGACGGCCACGAGAATGCGCGTGAGCGCATTGCGGTCGGCCTCGTCGATGCCGGCGAGCGCTTCGTTGCGGGTCGCCTCGCCTATTGCAAACATGTCGGTCATCAAAGCATGCGCCTTGGGTTTGAGGTGAAGCAGCCAGACGCGCCGGTCGGCGGCGTGGCGGCGGCGTTCGATCAGGTCGGCGGCCTCGAGCCGGTCGAGAATGCGCCCAAGCGTGATCGGCTCCAGTTCGAGGAGATCGGCGAGCGCGCTCTGCTGAATGCCTTCGTTGCGGGCGAGATAGGCAAGCGCATGCCATTGCGCGCGGGTCAGGCCGACATGGCGGGCGCGCTGCTCGAAGCGCTTGCGCATCAGGCGGGCGGTGTCGTTGAAAAGAAAACCCAGCGTCTGCTGGTAAGGGCTTTGGGACATGATGTTCGGCGCGAGAGTTGCGAGAGTTGCGAGAGTTGATTGAAACGTTTGGCGCGAGAGCGAGATCGCTTTCGGCGCGAAAAGACCGCTTTGGTGCGAGAAGACTGTTTTAGGTGCGAGAAGACTGTTTTCGGTGCGAGAAGACTGTTTTTGGCGCGAGAGGACTGTTTTCGGCGCGAGATTGGTGTTGCAGCTAGTTATAAGCCAGCATTATATATGGGTGCTTATAATATCCCTGTTGCCCCCGTGGATCAACGGATTGGGACATATTCAGGCCGGGAGGCAGCCATGCATTTTGCGGGCTCCTGTACTTTGATGCCGGGCATCAGGCGCATGTCTGGCGCCGTTTCGCCAGATGAGGGGAGATGGCATGCTGGGGCAGGCGGAGCGTTCGCCGCTCATCACGCAATTATGGCGGAACTCCGCGACCGGAACCTCATAAGCCGGACCGGCAGGAGCGAGGACGCATGAATTACCGTAAGCTTGGCCGTTCAGGCCTCGATGTTTCCACCATCTGCCTTGGCGCGATGAATTTCGGCGGCGCGACGGATGCGGCGACTTCGGCGCAGATCATCGGCGACGCCCACGCCCGCGGCGTCAATTTCATCGACACCGCCGATGTTTACAGCGACGGGCGCTCGGAGGAGATCGTCGGGCGCGCGATCAAGGCGTCGCGCAATTCCTGGGTGGTGGCGACCAAGGTCGGCAACGCCTTCGATAAAATCCGCAATCACCGGGGATTGTCGCGCGCCTGGATCATGCAGGCGTGCGAGGCCTCGCTGCGCCGGCTCGGGCTGGAGACGATCGACATCTATTACCTGCACCGCGAGGATCACGGAACGGCGCTGGAGGAGACCGTCATGGCGGTCGGCGATCTCGTGCGCGCCGGCAAGATCCGCTATTTCGGCCTGTCCAATTTCCGCGCCTGGCGGGTCGCCGAAATCTGCAACGTCTGCGACCGGCTCGGCATTGGCCGGCCGGTGGTCAGCCAGCCCTATTACAACGCCATGAACCGCATGCCGGAGACGGAGCATCTGCCCGCCTGCGGCTATTACGGGCTTGGCGTCGTTCCTTATTCGCCGCTGGCGCGCGGCGTTCTGTCGGGCAAATATGCGCCGGGCGCGGCGCCCCAGGCGGATACGCGCGCAGGCCGGGCGGATGCGCGCATCATGCAGACGGAATGGCGGCCGGAATCGCTCGTGCTTGCGCAAAAGATCAAGGCCCATGCGCAGGGGCGCGGCATGACGAGCGGCCAGTTCGCCCTGTTGTGGGTTCTCAACAACGCCCATGTCAGTTCGGCCATCGCCGGACCGCGCACGCCCGAACAATGGGCCGATTACGTCGATGCGCTCGGGCATTCGTTTTCGGCGCAGGACGAAGCCCTGGTCGATGGCCTGGTTGCGGCGGGCCATCCCTCCACGCCCGGCTATAACGACCCCGCCTATCCGATCGAGGGGCGGCCGACGCGGAGCTGATTTTCGGCCCTTCGGCTCATGCCGGCAGCGCCCCCTGCTTTGGTCGCGGATTTCGGGCGTTGCGTCCAGAGCAGGAAAATTGCGCAGAGAATGGGCAGGGTCGCCGACCACGAGCCAAAGGCGGTGAGCGCCAGCGCCAGGGCCCAGAGCAACGCGAGCATATGCTCCATTATAGCGACCAGTTTCGACTGGGCGTGCCGGCGCATGATATCGCTGCGCCGGCCTGGCGTGGGATGCCACAGATTGAGCAGGGCGGCGGCAAGCGAGGCCGCCAGCACATAGGCGGTCGTGACGAGGCCGGCGGCAAGCCCCGCCGACCAGACGAAGGCGAGCGGCAGGGCGACGACGGCGGCGAGCGGCAAGCCGATGGCCTCGAGCTTGCGGCGTTCGATCTCGCGGCGCGCGATCGGGGCGGTCGCCAGAAACTCCGGCGCGTCCTCGCTGGAGACAGCCAGCCAGGCGAGCGAAGCCGCGACATTGGAGGAAACGGCGACAAGCGCCGGCGCAGTCGCCAGCGCCAGCGATGCGTTCGGTCCCATGGCGCGCCACAGCACCACCGAAATCGGCATGGTGTAGATGATTTGCAGCATGATCTGCGAGGCAAGGCCGGGATCGCGCGAGATGAGGCGCCATTCCTTGATTCGCAGCGCCGCGCCGGCGCTTGAGTGAAAACCCCGCCGGCAGGTTTTCCGCCCTGGCTGCCCGATGCTTTGCGAACCGATGGCCGCGCCCGTCCCACGCATGAAAAAGTCGCCGAGCGTGAAGATTGCGATCAGGAACAGGGCGAGTGCGGCCGCGCACCATTGCAGCAGCGCCCAGGGTTCGCCCGCCGCAGCGCGAACCGGAATCCAGACGGGGCTGTCGGGGTCGAGCAGGCCGCCGACGCGCGCGCTGGCCAGCCAGTCCTTCATCGCCTGACGATAGGCGGGCGAGGCGATGCTGTAGACCTGAGCGCCGATGGCGAAGGAGGCGCCGATCAAGGCCGCCAGCACATTGGCGAGCACGCGCGTGCGGCGTGGGCCGACGAGGCGGAACAGGCCCAGCGTCAGAAAGAGGCCGCAGGCCGTACCGGACAGGCCGGCGGCCGCCAGCGCGGGGTAAATGGCCAGCCAGTGCGGGCCGGCCAACAGAACAAGCGCATTTGCGATGGGCAGGACGAAAATGGCGACCGACAGGATGGATTCAAGCGCAATTGCAAGGCTGCGGG
>JBKDZW010000055.1:0-4599 GCA_047971685.1 Rhodoblastus sp. | reverse complement strand
GCTGGGCGCCGCATGAATCCCAGCAAAAACCCGCCGCGCGCGGCTCCGCGCAGATCGGTCTGGAACAAGCCTTGAAGGCGAAGCGCGCGAAAACCTGACAATGCCCCGCAATCCCTATTATTCCGGCCCGTCTTCGGATCATTTCGACGGCCTGCGCTTCTTTCTTCCCGGCGGCGCGCCCACCGACAAGAGCAGGCGCGATCTCCTGCGCTGGCGCCTGCAAAAACGCGACCTGCCGGCATGGCCGAAAACATTTCCCGCCGGTCCGCAGGACCGCCCGCCCCAGCGCGTGGACGGCCGACGATTGCGCGTGAGCGTCGTCGGTCACGCGAGCTTTCTCATTCAGACGCAGAGCCTCAATCTTCTGCTCGATCCCGTCTGGTCGGAACGCGCCAGCCCCTCGCGCTTCATCGGGCCAAGGCGCGTCAATGCGCCGGGCATAGCGTTCGAGAACCTGCCGCCGCTCGACGCGATCCTGCTGACGCACAATCATTACGACCACATGGACATCTCCACATTGGCCCGTCTTGCGCGCGAAAATCCGTGTCCGGTCCTGACCCCTCTCGGCAACGACGCGATTCTGCGCAAAAAAATCCGCGCCATCGACGCGCGCGCCTACGATTGGGGCGATGCGGCCGCCCTCGGCGCGCTGCGCATCCATTTCACGCCTGCGCAGCACTGGTCGGCGCGCGGCCTCAACGACCGACGCATGGCCTTGTGGTGCGGCTTCGTCATCGAAAGCCCCGCCGGCAAGATCTATATCGCCGGCGACACCGGCTATGGCGACGGCGCCATCTTTCGCGCCATCTTTCGCGCCCATGGCGCAATGCGGCTCGCGCTGTTGCCGATCGGCGCCTACGCGCCGCGCTGGTTCATGCGCGGGCAGCATGTCGATCCCGACGAAGCCGTGCGGATTTTTCAGGATATCGGCGCAGCCCGCGCGCTCGCCTGTCATTGGGGCGTCTTCCGCCTCACCGACGAGGCCGTAGACGAGCCGCCGCGCCGGCTCGCACAAGCGCTTGCGCGCGAAGGCATCGCCCCGGAGCGGTTTCACGCGGCCCGCCCCGGCGAGTTCTTCGAGATTTCCTGACCTCTGCACAAGGCGCGCCGCCGCGCTCTTTGCAACGACGACAACCCGGTCGGCGATTTCCGAAGTCCCTTGGGGCGCTCCGATCAGCGCGCGAAATTCGCCAGCGCGTCCGCGACTTCCGCCGGCTTTTCGACAATGGCGCCAGCGCCGGCCTCCTCAAGTTCGGCACGAGACCCATAGCCCCACAAAACGCCAATGGCCGGCACGCCATTGGCTCTGGCGCCGAGCACGTCGAACTTGCGGTCGCCGATCATGACCGCGGTTCTGGCGCAGGCGCCGCTGTCGGCAAGCGCATGCGCGATCAGCGCATCCTTGTGCAGCAGCGAGCCGTCGAGCCCGGACCCGTAGACGCGGCCAAAGAACGGCGCGAGGCCGAAACGCTCGACAATGCGGACGGCAAAGGGTTCGGCCTTGGCGGTCGCGACATGGAGCCGCCACCCCTCATTCGTCAGCTTGCGCAAGAGATCGGGCACGCCGTCATAGACGCGGTTCTCGAACAGGCCGGTCTCGCCATAGCGCGCCCGGTAATGGCGCAGCGCCTCCCCGGCGCGCTCCTCGCCCACGAGGGCGCGCAGGCTTTCGATCATCGGCGGCCCGATCACCCATTCGAGATCGTCCTGCGGCGGCGGCTCGAAGCCGAGCATGCGAAGGGCATGCTGCACGGAGCCGCAAATGCCGGCCTTGGGATCGCTCAGCGTGCCGTCGAGATCGAAAAAGGCGACGCGATCATCGCTCACTTGATGAAAACATAGATCGCTATTTCGAGGGCCGAATCGTCCTGTCCCTTGGGATCGTTGACATATTCCTCGACGAACACGTTCTGCGCCTCGTAGCCCTTCTCGTCGAGATAGGCGGTGATCGCCTCGTAAGTGGCGTCCACATCGTCATAGGCGCCGCGATGCTGGAATTTGATCGCGCGTCCGGCGGGCGTCTCGCCGGCCTTGGCATCGGGACCGAGATCGGCGGAAGCCGGCGCCGGGGCCTCCAGCGGGATCATCGCCTGAAACTTGAAACTGTCGTCATCGGTGTCGACGAAGGCGGCCATCGGGCGGCCGGCCTCCTTGAGGCCCGCGCCCTTGGCGTTCGCTCTGGCCAGCGCCTCGCGCGCCTTGGCGAGCGCAGCCGTAATCTCCTTATAGCCGTCCTCCCATTTGGCGGAGCCTGAGACGACGATCGCCGGGCGCGCCTTGATCTCGATCGGCTGAGCGGCGGCTTCAGCATCCGTGGGCTGGGCGGCGGCGGACGGCGGCGTTGCAGCAGGCGCAGGCGAAGCCGGCGCAGAGGCAGCAGGCGCAGAAGCCGCAGGCGCAGCCGGCGCGGAAGCGGGCGGCGCAGTTTGCGCGTGAACCGACGCGCCAAAACTCAAGATGGCGCCAAAGGCGAAAACCGTCAGGATCCGTCCAGCATTTGCCAACATGCGATTCGCTCCACCCTACCGCCCCCTATATATAACACGCGACCGGCGCGGCGGACCTAACGCCGGTCATGTTTTGACGCATAGGACGGCGGCTGCGGATGAAGATCGAACAAGACCAATCCCTGGGCGGCCGGCGCGCGACCAAAATGAACGGCGCCGGCAACGAAATTCTCATGCTCGACCTGCGCGGCTCCGCAGCGCGCGTCACGCCGGACGATGCAAAAAAGATCGGCGCCGCGGAAGGCCTGCATTACGATCAATTGATGGTTCTGTACGATCCCGCGCGCGCCGATGCGGCGGCGGCGATGAAGATTTTCAACATCGACGGCTCGCTGTCGGGCGCCTGCGGCAATGGCGCGCGCTGCGTCGCCTGGGCGCTGTTGCGCGATAATGCCGACCGGCGATTGCTGCTCGAATCCGACGGCGGCCTGTTGTGCGTGACGCGCCAGGCCGATGGCCGCCTGACCGTCGATATGGGCCCGCCAAAGCTCGACTGGCGCGCGATCCCGCTGGCCGGCGCCGGCGAAAACACCGAGCGCGTTGCGCTGACGCCAGCCGTGCCCGGCGCGCCGGGCGAATTCTGCGCCGTCAGCATGGGCAATCCCCACGCGGTCTTTTTCGTGCCCGACGCTTATGCGGTCGATCTGGCGGCGCTTGGCCCGCAAATCGAGAACCATCCCCTTTTTCCCGAGCGCGCAAACATATCCTTCGCGCAAATTCGCACCCGCGACTCCCTTGTCCTGCGCGTATGGGAGCGCGGCGCCGGCGCGACGCTTGCATGCGGCACGGCGG
Source organism: Rhodoblastus sp. (assembly GCA_047971685.1). Classification (GTDB taxonomy): domain Bacteria; phylum Pseudomonadota; class Alphaproteobacteria; order Rhizobiales; family Beijerinckiaceae; genus JAJXWB01. Next base: position 1,300 of record JBKDZW010000055.1, on the reverse strand, counting down.
CTTGCGCCACGGCGGTTGCTGGCGTCCGGCTGGGCTTGACGGCGCGCATCGTGACGCTTGCCCTGCCCGGCGGCGACCTCCGCATCGAATGGCGCGCCAGCGACGGCCATGTGCTGATGCAGGGTCCGGTCGAACTCGAATTCGAGACGAAACTCGACGCTGCGATCTTTGCGCAGCCGGGCGCATGAGCGTGCCGGCGCAGGCGGATATTGACGTCGTCTCCTTCGGCTGCCGCCTCAATCTCGTCGAATCCGAGGCGATGCGGCTTGCCGCCGCCGAAGCCGGGCATTCGGGAATCGTCGTCGTCAACACCTGCGCCGTCACAGCGGAATCCGTGCGGCAGGCGCGCCAGACAATCCGCCGTATTTCGCGCGAAAAACCTGAAAGACGCATCATCGTCTCGGGCTGCGCGAGCGAAACCGAGCGCGCTAAATTCGCCGACATGCCCGAGGTCTCGGCCATTCTCGACAATGACGCCAAGACGCTGCCCGCCACTTGGCAAGCGCTTTCGCATAACGCGGAAGACTGGCGCGCGCGCGCGCATGGCGCGGAAGACCCCTCTATGCCGCGATTTTCGCCGCAACCGCCGCCTGTCGGCCGGATAGCGGGGCATACCCGCGCCTTTCTGGCGATCCAGAACGGCTGCGACCATCGTTGCACCTTTTGCGTCATCCCCTATGGACGCGGCCCCTCGCGCTCGATTTCCGCTGACGCCGCCATCGCCCAGGCGCAAAGACTGGTCGAGCTCGGCCACCAGGAAATCGTGCTGACCGGCGTCGATCTCACCTCATGGGGCGGCGGTCTCGCGGGCGAGCCGAAACTCGGCCGCCTCGTGCGCGCTATTCTTAAGGCCGCGCCCGGACTGAGGCGCCTGCGCCTGTCTTCGCTCGATTGCATCGAGGCCGACGAAGACCTGATGATTGCGCTTGCGGAAGAAGAGAGACTGGCGCCGCACCTGCATCTGTCGCTGCAAGCGGGCGACGATATGATCCTGAAGCGCATGAAGCGGCGTCATTTGCGCCGCGATGCAATCGAATTTTGCGCGCGCGTGCGAAAAATTCGGCCCGATATCGTGTTCGGCGCCGATCTGATCGCGGGCTTTCCGACCGAAACCGAGGAAATGGCGGCCAATACCTTGCGTCTTGTCGATGATTGCGGCCTGACGCATCTGCACGTCTTTCCCTACTCGCCGCGCGAAAAAACGCCCGCCGCGCGCATGCCGCAGGTGGCGCCGGCTTCGCGCAATAGGCGCGCGAAAAATCTGCGGGAGGCAGGCGAGCGCGCGCTTGTCCGCCACCTC
>JBKDZW010000054.1:0-19335 GCA_047971685.1 Rhodoblastus sp. | reverse complement strand
GCGCGAGATAGCCGCGCAATTCCAGGCCGCCTTCCACCATGGCGCTTGCAACGATATGGGCAAGCAAGGGATTGGAGGCGACGAGGACGTTGGCGCCGGGCACGGCCACGCGCGAGACGAGTAAGGCGAGCCGCTTGAAAAACTGATGCAGTTCGAGCCGGTCGGCGTCCGTGAGCACAGTGAAGCGCGGCAACGGCGCACGCTTGTGTCCGTCGAAGGATGGCGGGATGCGCCACACGCCGCCCTTGCCGGCGCGCAGTTTCTCGGTTTCCTTGGCGGTGTCTTCGACCAGGCCATAAGGCGGGTCGGTGACAACGGCCTGGATGGACGCGGGCTCTTGCTGCGCCAGCCACTCGAAACAATCGGCGTGATAGAGTCGCGCCTTGCCGATCTGCTCAGGCTTGGCGACGGCTAAAGGCCGCGCGTTCGTCACGCGCGGATAAAACGCGATTTGAAGCCGGTAGCGGCCCCGGCCGGTGCGCTCGAAGGTGGCGGGGGTATTGAGGCTGAGATAAGAACGCACGGAGGAGGGCGCAATTCCGCCGACCTTGCTGCGCACGGCCGTCGTGATTTCCTCGGTCGAGGCGTCGCCGCTGATCGCGCTCAGGAAGCCTATGATTGAATCCCGGATGATCTCGGGCGAAGCAGACATAGAATCACCCCCAACCCTCTAGCTAAAGCGCCTTTTCCAGCAAATCCAGCGCCTGCTCGATCGCCGCGCGCCGCACGGCCGACCGGCCGATGTCGCCGAACCTGCGTTCGACGTGAACGATCGGGTGATCGCGGCGCGCACAGGAAAAATGCACGAGGCCGACGGGCTTGTCCGCCGTGCCGCCGCCGGGACCGGCTATGCCCGTGATCGAGACGCAGACATCGGCGCGCGAACGTTCGAGCGCGCCGGCCGCCATTTCGCGCGACACCGCCTCGCTGACCGCGCCGACGGCGGCAAGCGTCTCGGCGGCCACTCCCAGCATGCCCATCTTGGCGGCGTTGGAATAGACGACAAACCCGCGCTCCAGCACCGCCGAGGAGCCGGCGATCTCGGTAATCAGGCCCGCGACCAGCCCGCCGGTGCACGATTCGGCCGTGGCGATCTGGAGTTTCGCCGCCGTATAGCGCGCAACCACGTCCCTGGCGCGCTCCTGAAGATGCCGGTCAAAGGTCATCGCTTATCCCTCCGATGGCAGGCGCAAGGTCGCAGTCGCCATCGCCGCGATGCCTTCTTCGCGCCCGGTAAAACCGAGACGTTCCGAGGTCGTCGCCTTTATCGCCACGCGCCCGACCGGAATTTGCATGATTTCCGCCAGCCTGGTCCTGATGGCGTCGCGGTGCGGACCGACCTTCGGGCGTTCCGCGATGATGGTGCCGTCGATATGGGCGATCGCGCCGCCGCGCGCCCGTGTCCGCGCAACCGCATGCCTGAGGAAGATGTCGGAGGCGGCGCCCTTCCATCGAGGGTCGGAAGGCGGGAAATGCGAACCAATGTCGCCATCGGCCAGAGCGCCGAAAATTGCGTCGGTTATGGCGTGCATCAGCACATCGGCGTCGGAATGGCCGAGCAGTTTCCTGTCGTGCGGGATGGCGACGCCGCCAAGCCAGACATGATCGCCCGGTGCGAATGCGTGGACATCGTAGCCCTGGCCGATCCTGATATCGCCGGGATCGCCCGTCAGCCGCCGCTCCGCCGCCTCCAGATCGCCCGCGCTGGTGATCTTCATATTGCCGGCGTCCCCTTCAAAGATATGAACCCTGTGGCCCGCCCTTTCGGCAACGGCCGCATCGTCGGTCAATTCCTGGCCCGCGACCGCCCGATGGGCGGCCAGCAGAAGCGCGAAGTCGAAGGCCTGCGGCGTCTGCACCGCGCGCAGGCTGGCCCGCTCCGGGGTCGCCGTGACAAGCCCCGCGCCATCGACCGCCTTGATCGTGTCGGTAACCGCGATCCCCGGCGCCGCCGCCCCGAACTTGCGTGCGGCAAGGCAGGCGGCTTGGATTAATTCGTTACTTGCAAAAGGTCTCGCAGCATCATGAACAAGAACGATTTTTTTCAATTCACCTGAAGCAGACTCCAGCCCGTTCGCAACGCTTTCCTGCCGCGTCGAACCACCAGCGACCCAGGGCATGAGGCGGCCTGCGCAATCGGACGGCAGGGCCGAGATCGCCGCATCGTAGAGCCGGGCGTCGTCGGGGTGGATGGTCACGAGAAGGCGCGCCGCCGGCAGCGCTCCGGCAAAGGCCGATATCGTGCGCGTCAGCACGGGCTGGCCGCCGAGCAGGCGATATTGCTTGGGCACATCCCCGCCGAACCGCGAGCCGCGCCCCGCAGCGACAATCAGAACAAGCGCATCGGCGCCTGCGGCAACAGTTTCGTCCGCAGCAAAGGCGGACGCCTGGGAAGAAGTCTGCGAAGGGGCTTGCGGCGAGGCTTGCGGGAACATGCCGTCTCCATCTCTCGTTTCCGCCTTGACGTCAATTTGCGAACCCGGCGGCTCGGGCGTCCATTCTATTGCGGCAACGCACAAAAATGTCTAATGTATAGGCATGATTTCAATTGCTCAATTTATAGGCACAAACAGGAAATCCGGCGCCATGCCGGCGCCGATCGCTTTCGGCGCGCTGCGCATAGAGGCGCCGGCCTTCCTGGCCCCCATGTCGGGCATAACGGATCTTGGCATGCGCCGCGCCGCCGCGCGCTTCGGGGCGGGGCTGGTCGTCTCGGAAATGGTCGCGGCGAGTTTTTACCTTGCCGCAGACGAGGAGACACGGCTGCGGGCGGAAGGCGCCGGATTGCCTCTCCATGTCGTCCAGATCGCCGGCCGCGACCCCGCCGCCATGGCGCAAGCCGCCCGTCTGGCCGAGGCCGCCGGCGCGCACGCCATCGACATCAACATGGGCTGCCCGGCCAAGCGCGTCGTCGGCGGCCATGCGGGATCGGCCCTGATGCGCGAGCCCGATCTTGCGGTCGCGCTGGCGCGCGCAACCGTGGCGGCGGTCGAAATCCCGGTCAGCGTCAAGATGCGGCTCGGCTGGGACGCAGCCAGCATCAACGCCCCCGAGCTGGCGCGGCGTTTTGAAGAAGAAGGCGTGGCGCTGATAACCATCCACGGCCGCACGCGCCAGCAGTTCTACAAGGGCGCGGCGGACTGGACGGCGATTGCCGCCGTGCGAGAAAAAACACGCCTGCCGCTGGTCGCCAACGGCGATGGCGTCGACCCGCAGAGCGCTGAAATCATGAGAAAAATGTCGGGCGCCGACGCCGTCATGATCGGGCGGGCCGCGCTCGGCCAGCCCTGGCTGGTCGGCCGGATTGCGGCGGCGCTGAACGGAAATGTCTGGAACGAGCCCACCGCCGCCGAAAAGACGGATGCAGCATTGAATCATTTCGCCAGCCTGCTGAGCGTGTTTGGGAGCGGGCAGGGCGTCCGGCATGCCCGCAAACACCTGGCGGCCTACGCCGATATCGCCGCGAAAGAAGGCGCGGGCCTGCCGGACGCGCTGCGCGCCCGCCTGGTCGCCACGCCGGAGGCCGACGAGGCCATGGCCCTGCTGGCCCGCTGCTGGAGCGCGCCGGCGCAAGAGACAGCGAGCCGGACCGAAAAACCGGCGGAACAGGCCGCATGAACCGCATCGCCAACGAATTGACCCGCAAAAACCGGTGCGACGATGTGAGAATCGATCCCGCCCGCCTGCTCGCGGCCCTGCCCAATCCGGTTCTCGCGCTCGATGGCGCCAACCGGATCGTCGACGCCAATGCGGCGGCCGAGGATTTCTTTGAAATGGGCCTTTCCGCCCTGCGTCGCCAGCGCATCGAAGACCTCCTGCCGTTTTCCTCGCCGGTCCTCGGCCTGCTGGAGCAGGCGCGCCAGCGCCGCACGGCCATCAACGAATATCGCGTCGATCTCGGAACGCCGCGCATCGGCGTCGAGCGTGTCGCCGACATTCACGCAAGTCCGCTCACGGAAGATGCAGACAGCCTGGTTCTTATGCTCCAGGAGCGCACGATTGCCGATAAAATGGACAGGCAGCTCACGCATCGCGGCGCCGCCCGGTCCGTTTCGGCGCTGGCGGCCATGCTGGCGCACGAAATCAAGAACCCGCTTGCCGGCATTCGCGGCGCGGCCCAATTGCTCGAGACCGCCGTAGACGACGCCGACCGCGCGCTCACCCGCCTGATCTGCGACGAGACCGACCGGATCGTGAAACTGGTGGGCCGCATGGAAATCTTTTCCGACGCCCGCCACGTCGAACGCGAAAGCGTCAATATTCACAATGTGCTGGATCAGGTGAAGCGGTCCGCCCAAGCAGGCTTTGCCCGCCATATCCGCATTGTCGAGACTTACGATCCCTCGCTGCCGCCGGTCCATGCCAACCGCGACCAGCTCATCCAGATTTTCATGAACCTCGTGAAAAACGCCGCAGAAGCCATCGGCGGCGATGCGATCGACGGCGAAATCGAATTGTCGACCGCCTACAGGCCGGGCGTGCGCATGCGCGCGCCGGGCTCGACCGCGCTTGTCAGCCTGCCGCTCGAATTCTGCGTGCGCGACAACGGTCCGGGCGTGCCCGAAGATATCGCCGCCAATCTCTACGATCCCTTCGTCACGACAAAGACGAGCGGAACTGGCCTCGGACTTGCTTTGGTCGCCAAGATTGTCGGGGATCACGGCGGCATCGTCGAATGCGAATCCCAGCCAAGGCGCACCACATTTCGGATTCTCATGCCGATCTATCGCGCCAGGACAGGAAACGCCGGAGACGGGCGCGGCGCCTGAAAGGGCCGCCAACCGGAAATTCCCGACGCAGGAGCAGAATTTGATGCCCGGTAGTTCGATATTGATCGCCGACGACGACATGGCCATCCGCACGGTGCTGAGCCAGGCCCTGACGCGGGCCGGCTACGAAGTGCGCGCAACGGGCGTCGCCTCGACGCTCTGGCGCTGGGTGGAGGCGGGCGACGGCGATCTCATCATCACCGATGTCGTCATGCCCGACGAAAACGCCTTCGAGCTTTTGCCGCGCATCAAGAAACTGCGGCCCGAACTGCCTATCATCGTCATGAGCGCGCAGAACACCTTCATGACCGCGATCAAGGCCTCCGAGCGCGGCGCATACGACTACCTGCCAAAACCCTTCGATCTCAAGGAACTGGTCGCCATTGTCGGGCGCGCGCTCAATACGCCGCGTCCGGACCGGGACCGCGATGGCCCGCACGAGATCGAGGGCATGCCGCTGGTTGGCCGCTCGCCCGCCATGCAGGAGATTTATCGCGCGCTGGCGCGTCTCATGCAGACCGACCTCACCGTGATGATCACGGGCGAATCCGGCACCGGCAAGGAACTGGTCGCCCGCGCGCTGCACGATTACGGCAAGCGCAAGAAGGGGCCTTTCGTCGCCATCAACATGGCCGCGATCCCGCGCGATCTCATCGAGAGCGAATTGTTCGGCCACGAGAAGGGCGCCTTTACCGGCGCCAGCCAGCGCTCCGCCGGCCGCTTCGAGCAGGCCGAAGGCGGCACGCTGTTTCTCGACGAGATCGGCGACATGCCGATGGAGGCCCAGACCCGTCTCCTGCGCGTGCTCCAGCAGGGCGAGTACACGACCGTGGGCGGCCGCACGCCGATCAAGTCCAATGTGCGCATCGTGGCGGCCACCAACAAGGATCTGCGCGTCTCGATCCAGCAGGGCCATTTCCGCGAAGACCTGTTCTTCCGCCTCAACGTCGTGCCGCTGCGCCTGCCTCCCTTGCGCGAGCGCGCCGAGGACATCCCCGATCTCGTACGCCATTTCTTTGCGCTGGCGGCAGAGGAGGGGCTGCCGCTCAAGCGCATGGAGCGCGCAGCGCTCGACCGCCTCAAGCGTTACCGCTGGCCCGGCAATATCCGCGAACTCGAAAATCTCACGCGCCGCCTGGCCGCGCTCTATCCGCAGGAGATCATTTCCGAGCAATTCGTGGAAACCGAACTCGGTCAGGATTACGCAGCCCCCGCGCAATTGGCGGCCGCCGCGCCAGGCGCCCCCCTGCGGGCGCATACGGAGCGGGAAAAAAGCGATTCGCTCGGCCTTTCGGTCGAGCGCCACCTTGCCGATCTCTTCAAATCCTTCGGCGACGGTCTGCCGCCGCCGGGCCTCTACCACCGCATCCTGCGCGAGATTGAATATCCCCTGATCTCGGCGGCGCTGGCCGCGACCCGCGGCAACCAGATCAAGGCGGCCGAATTGCTCGGCCTCAACCGCAACACCCTGCGCAAGAAAATCCGCGATCTCGACATAAGCCTGATGCGCCTGCTGCGCTGAATTATTCCGGGCGCCAGAAAAACGTCGCAATTCAGCAACACCGTTGCGCGGTTGCAACTCAACCGCATATCTCTCAACCGCATATCTCTTGGCCCCGATGGCCCCCGGGAGACGGATTGAACGCTGGATAGATGGCAGAACCTGTTTCCACGAGCGCCGCACAGCAGCCCGTCCGGCGTACGCGCCGGCGTCTGTTTCAGCGGCTCGGCGCGCTTGCCGTCGCCATGGCGCTTGCCTGCGCGCTCGCCACGTTCTTTCTGCTGGCGGGCCTCACGCCGGTCGCGGTCGGCGACCGTCTGGCCTTCGGCCTGTTCGTCGCCAATGTCGTTTTCCTGCTGGTGGTGAGCGGCCTGGTGGTGGCGGAGGGCTGGTCGCTTTTCGCCGCCTGGCGGCGGGGCGCTGCGGGCTCGGGCCTGCATTTTCGCGTCGTGCGCGCGTTTTCGCTGGCTGCCGCAGCGCCTGCGCTCGTCATTGCGATCGTCGGCTCGATCACCATCAACCGCGCGATCAGCCCGGCTTTCCTGCATGACGTGCGCGCCTTCATTTTCAATACGGCGGAGGCGGCCCGTCTGTTTCGCCAGTCGCAATGCCGCTCGCTGCTTCAGGTCGCGCAACTGACCGCCGCCGACCTCGATCGCGCCAAGCCGATGTACGACGCAGACCGCGCGCTGTTTCACGAATTTTTCGCCTCGCGCGCGCGCTATCTGGGCTTCACCCAGGCCGCCCTCATCCGCGAGAACGGCGAGACCATGGAAAAGGCCGAATTTCCGCCCCAGGGCGAAAAGCCCCCGCCAATGCTCAAACCCGAGGCCGGCGACTTCACCGAGGCGCGCAAGAACGAGGCGACGTGCGTCGTCGCCGATGGCGGCAAGAGTTTCGTTGCGCTGCGCCCGGTCGCGGCCTTTCCCGGCGTTTTTCTCTATGTCGCACGCCCCGTCGACCCCTTCACGATGGAATTTCCGCAGCAGGCGGCCAATCTGATTGCGATCTACAATTCATTCGAGGGCCAGCGCCGCAATCTCGTGATCGCCTTTGCGACCATGTTCGGCCTGATCTCGTTCATCATGCTCTTATCCGCGATCTGGCTCGGCCTTGCCTTCGCCAACCGCATGATCGCGCCGATCCGCCGGCTGATTTCGGCGACCGACGAAGTCTCGAGCGGCAATCTCTATGTCCGTGTGCCGATTGATAAATCCGAAGGCGATCTCGCCCATCTCGGCGAAACCTTCAACAAGATGACCTCCGAACTGCGCGCGCAGCAGAACCACCTGCTCGCCGCAAACCAATTGATCAACGAGCGTCGCGTCTTCACCGAGGCCGTGCTGTCGGGCGTGCCGGCGGCCGTCGTCGGCGTCGACGCCACCGGCATCGTCACCGTGGTCAATCCGGCGGCCGGCAGATTGATGAATGTGGAGGCCGACGCCAGCGCCATCGCCCTTCCGATTTCCGATGTCCTGCCGGAAGCCGCCGCCGTCCTGCAGGACGCAGCCACCCAGCGCCGGCCGATGCAGAGCCAGATTTCGCTGATGCGCGGCGGGCGCGAACGCATCGTCAACCTGTCCATCACCTCGAGTTCGGCCGAAGACGCCGGGCGCAGCTTCGTCATCACCCTCGACGACATCACCGATCTCGTCACCGCCCAGCGCACATCGGCCTGGGCCGACGTTGCGCGCCGCATCGCCCATGAAATCAAGAACCCGCTGACGCCGATCCAATTGTCGGCCGAACGCCTGAAACGCAAATACGGGCGCGTCATCACGGTCGACCGCGAAATCTTCGACCAGTGCACCGACACCATCGTGCGGCAGGTCGACGACATCAAACGCATGGTCGACGAATTCTCCTCCTTCGCCCGCATGCCCAAGGCGCGGCTGGAGGACGACGAATTGATCCAGTGCGTGAAACAGGTCGTCTTCCTGATGCGCGTCGGCCATCCCGAAATCGAGATTGTCGAGCGTTACGACCGGGAAAAACTCGCCGCCAAATTCGACCGCCGCCTGATTTCGCAGGCGCTGACCAATATCGTGAAGAACGCGACCGAAGGCGTGACCGCAGTCGAAGGCGCCAACGGCCCCGGCCGCATCGACGTGAGCGTGACGGTCGCCGACGGGATCGCCGCAATCGACGTCATCGACAATGGGCGCGGCTTTCCGACCGAGAACCGCCAGCGCCTGCTCGAACCCTATGTGACGACGCGCAGCGAGGGCACCGGGCTCGGTCTGCCCATTGTCGCCAAGATCATGGAGGATCACGGCGGCGGCATAGAATTGCTCGACGCGCCCGAGGGGCCTGGCGCCTATGTGCGGCTGTTCATGCAGATCTCTGGAACTGCGGAAGCGCACACCGGCGAAGGCGCAGACAAGATTTCATCGAATCGACACGACCAGGAAAAAAGCGCGACCTGAACCATGGCCACAGACATTCTTATCGTCGACGACGAAATCGACATTCGCGAAATCGTTTCCGGCATTCTGTCCGACGAGGGTCATTCGACCCGAACGGCCAAGAATTCCGACGAGGCGCTGGCGGCCATCGAAGCAAGGCGCCCGCATCTGATGTTTCTCGACATCTGGATGCAGGGATCGCGGCTTGACGGACTGCAATTGCTCAATGTTATCAAGGAACATCACCCCAATCTGCCGGTCGTGATGATTTCCGGCCACGGCAATATCGAGACCGCCGTCAGCGCGATTCGCGCCGGCGCCTATGATTTCATCGAAAAACCGTTCAAGGCCGACCGCCTCGTCCTCGTCGCCGACCGCGCGCTCGAAGCCTCCCGCCTCAAGCGCGAGGTGAGCGAATTGCGGTCGCGGGCGGGCGCAGCCGACAGGATAGTGGGCCGCTCGAGCGCGATGAACCAGTTGCGCCAGATCGTCGAGCGCGTGGCGCCGGCCAATTCGCGCGTGCTTATCACCGGCGCGCCGGGCTCGGGCAAGGAACTGGCGGCGCGCTCGATTCACGAGGCCTCGAGCCGTGCGGCCGGGCCGTTCGTGGTCATCAACGCGGCCACGATCACGCCCGAAAACATGGAGCTCGAATTGTTCGGCTCCGAAGGCAAGGACGCGCGCCGCAAGGTCGGCGCGCTGGAGGAGGCGCACGGCGGCACGCTCTACATCGACGAAATCGCCGACATGCCGCGCGAGACCCAGGCCAAGATATTGCGCGTTCTGGTCGATCAGAATTTCCAGCGCGTCGAGGGCACGACCCGCGTCCATGTCGACGTGCGCATCATTTCCTCGAGCTCGCGCGATCTCGCCAAGGCGATCGCCGACGGCGAATTTCGTGAGGAATTGTTCCACCGCCTCTCGGTCGTGCCGATCAACGTTCCCTCGCTCGCCGACCGCCGCGACGACATTCCTGAATTGATTGAATTTTTCATGGAACAGGTGTCGCAGACGACGGGCATGCCGCGCCGAAAGATCGCCGCCGACGCCATGGCCGTGCTGCAATCGCACGACTGGCCCGGCAACATCCGCCAGCTTCGCAACAATGTGGAGCGCCTGATGATCCTGACTGCGGGCGACCCCGAGGCGGAAGTGACGGCGGAAATGCTGCCCGCCGAAATCGGCGCGCTGGTGCCGGCCACGCCGAACGGGGCAGGGGGCGAAAAGCTGATGGGCCTGCCCTTGCGCGAGGCCCGCGAGGTGTTCGAGCGCGAATATCTCGTCGCCCAGATTTCCCGTTTCGGCGGCAATATCTCGCGCACCGCCGAATTCATCGGCATGGAGCGCTCCGCGCTGCATCGCAAGCTGAAATCGCTGTCGATAGATTGAGCCTGGGTTTCGTGCGAATGTCAGAGATCGGGGAACCGTCATTGCCGGCGCAAGGGAGCGCTCCATCCGCCAGGCCGCAAGCCCGGCCATCCGGCGAATCGTTACGATAAGGAAGTCTGGAAGGAGGTCTGGAAGGAGGCCCGGTTCGACCCGCTCAAAGCGGGTCGTACGCTTGTCGCCATCTGCCTGTGGACAGGCGCCCTGGTCATGACGCGCGCCGCCGATCGTGATTTTTTTGAATTTATCACGACGTTAGCCATTGTGGCGCTGGTTTTGCTCACGCATTTTAACGCGCTGTTCGCGCAGGAAGCCTTTGCCGTAACTGCCTCGGCCCTTGCCGCAACGAGGGCGGTAGCTTAGCACTAAAGTATCCGCACTCTGCTCTTGTCGGACATCAATGTTGAACGCATTTATAGTTTATATACGCCGGCAAGGGACGCCTGGCCGCACCACACGTTTTTTCACGTGAAAAAATCATATCCGCCTCGATAACGGCACAGAAAAAAACAAAGCAGGTCAAACAAATGGCGACAGAACGCGCGCAAAATCTCCAGGACACATTTCTCAACTACGTCCGCAAGAACAAGATTCCGCTCACGATATTTCTCGTGAATGGCGTGAAGCTGCAAGGCGTTGTGAGCTGGTTCGATAATTTCTGCGTGCTGCTGCGCCGGGACGGCCATTCGCAACTCGTCTACAAGCACGCCATTTCCACGATCATGCCCGGCCAGCCGATCCAGATGTTCGATCCCACCGAAGAAGCGCCTGAAAAATAAGCGCAAACCATAGGCGACCCGGCGATAGGCGACGAAACAATCAACGATAGCGGCAAACGCCGGCACGAGCGCGGCAAGGGCCTGGACCTCGATGCGCGCGCCGCTGCGGCGACGGGCGCGCACGCAATTGTGATCGGTCCTTATCTCAATGCGCGCGCGGCGCAGGGCGACGCGAATCTGCGCGGCCCCGAGGCCCGTCTTGCGGAGGCCGAAGGCCTTGCCCGCGCCATAGACCTCGACATTGCAGCCGTCGGCCTCGTTTTGCTCGCGCAGGTGCGGCCGGCGACCTATCTCGGCAAGGGCAAGGTCGAGGAAATCGCGGCGCTTGCCCGCGAAAACGAGGCCGAACTCGTCATCATGGATTGCGCGCTCTCGCCGGTGCAGCAGCGCAATCTCGAAAAAGCCTTTTCAGCCAAGGTGATCGACCGCACCGGGCTCATTCTGGAGATTTTCGGCAAACGCGCCCGCACGCGCGAAGGCGCGCTCCAGGTCGAGCTTGCCCATCTTGCCTACCAGAAATCGCGCCTGGTGCGCTCCTGGACCCATCTGGAGCGCCAGCGCGGCGGCTTCGGCTTCCTCGGCGGCCCCGGCGAAACCCAGATCGAGACCGATCGCCGTCTCATCCAAGAGCGCATCGGCCGCATCGAAAAGGATCTCGAACAGGTCAAGCGCACACGCGGCCTGCACCGCAAGAAACGCCAGGACACGCCCTATCCGGTCGTCGCGCTCGTCGGCTACACCAACGCCGGCAAATCGACCCTGTTCAACCGCCTGACCGAGGCGGAGGTCTTCGCCAGGGATCTGCTGTTCGCCACGCTCGACCCCACCTTGCGCGCGGTCAGGCTGCCGCATGGCGCGCGCATTATCCTGTCGGACACGGTCGGCTTTATCTCCGATCTCCCGACCATGCTGATCTCCGCCTTCCGCGCCACGCTGGAGGAGGTGATCGAAGCAGACGTGATCCTGCATGTGCGCGACGTGAGCCACGAGGACACGCAGGCCCAGAGCGCCGATGTCGAACGCATTCTGAGCGACCTCGGCGTCGAACCGGAGGACCATGGTCGTCTTGTCGAGGTCTGGAACAAGGCCGATCTGCTCGACGCCGACCGCCGCGCCGGCCTGTTGCAGGCAAGCCTCAACCGCACCGCCGACGAACGGCCCGTGTTCGTTTCCGCGCTGACCGGCGAGGGGATCGACGGGCTGCTTGGCGCCATCGAAAGCCGGCTCGCCGCCGACAGGCGGCTGATGCGCGTCAATGTGCCCGCCGAAGACGGGGCAGGGCTCGCCTGGCTCTACGAAAACGGTGAAGTTCTGGACCGCAAGGCGGGCAGGGACGGTTCGCTCGCTGTCGCCATTCGCGTCGGCCCGGAGCGCGTGGAGCGCGTGCTCCGCCGTTTCCCGGACGCCCAATCGAATTAAACCCCTCCAGTTCGACATGAATGCGCCGATTGCCGCTCGCGCATGTGAAATCAAGCCAGCGTGATCGCCCTATCAGCGCCCCATTCCGGTCGTTAACTTTTTGATGCATCCCGCAAAGGTCAGGCCTGAACAGGTCTCCCTCGTGTAGTGTTTCGGGAGAATCGACGTGAAATATATCGGGTTCATGACCGCGATCGGCTTTGTCGCATTCGCCGCGCCAGTCGAGGCCAGACAATGCCCCAGAGGACAGTTTTACCGCGTATCCCAGAATGCGTGCATACCCAGGACCGAGGCGGTCAAGGCCGGCATCGTCAAGAAACGGGCCGTCAAATCCATGCGGACCAAATCCGCGCAAGATAAATCCGGCAGCGCCAAATCTGAACGCGCCAAATCGGCGGAACTCAATTCAGACAAGAAGAAACCGGCGCAGGCCGCATCCCCCGCAAAACCCGCCACAGCATCGCCGCAGAGGGCGATCGCGGCCAATCCCTTCCGCGCTTTTGCGCAACAACACGCGCTCGACAGAAGCGTCCGGCGCAATATCGCGCCTTTCGGCGCCCTGCAATTCACGGGCCTGCGGTAGATCGCCCCGCTTCCCGCAAGGCTTGAACGTCAAACCCCGGCCTCGCGCGATTTCGCCTCGTTCCAGAGCCTGTCCATTTCTGCAAGCGAGGCGTCCTGCGGGCGGCGGCCGGCATCCGCCAACCTGTCCTCGACATAAGCGAAGCGGCGCTCGAATTTCGCATTTGTCGCACGCAGCGCCGTCTCGGGATCGACGCCGGCATGGCGCGCCAGATTGACCATGGCGAAAAACAGGTCGCCAATCTCGTCCTCGACACGGGCCGTCCGGCCGGAAGCGACGGCCTCCGTTACTTCGCGCGATTCCTCGACGATCTTGTCGAGCACGGCGCGAATGTCGTTCCAGTCGAAACCGACCGAACCTGCGGCCTTTTGCAGATCGAGCGCGCGTGCAAGCGCCGGCCGCCCGGATTTCGCTCCGGCGAGCGTGCGGGCGGGCAGGGTGCCCGTCCCGCCGTCCGTCCCACCGTTGCGCAAGGCTTTCTGGCGCTTTTCGTCCGCCTTTATCTTGCCCCAGAGCGCGGAAACCTCGTCCGGCGGCAGGTGGCGCGCATCGCCAAAGACATGTGGATGGCGGCGAATGAGCTTGTCGGTGATCGCCTCGACCACGCCGCCGAAATCGAAAGAGCCTTCTTCCTGCGCCATGCGCGCGTGAAAAACCACCTGAAGCAGCAGATCGCCCAGTTCTTCCCGCAGATCCTCGCGGTCCTCGCCGGCAATCGCTTCGGCGACCTCGTAGGCCTCCTCGATCGTAAAGGGGGCGATCGACGCAAAACTCTGCTCGAGATCCCAGGCGCACCCGGTCTGCGGCGTGCGCAGCGCCGCCATGATCTCGATCAGCCTGGCGATATCGCGGGATTTTTCCATCTGTTCAGACAATACCGAAAGCCGGAACGCCGGCGCGAAAGAAAGCGCGATTAAAAGAAAACGCCGCGTCCGGTTCTACCCGGACGCGGCGTCAATCTGCGTCAAACAAAACCGCCAGGGGCAGGGCAGGCCCTGCCCGAGCGGCGTCGGGCGACGGCCTCAGGCCTGGATCGAAATGGCCTCGCGGCCCTTCGGCGTATCGACGACCTGCATATTGACAGGCTGTCCTTCCACAAGCCGCTGCACGCCGGAGGCGCTCAGAACGGAAATATGGACGAACACGTCCTTGCCGCCGTCATTGGACTGAACGAAGCCGAAACCCTTGGTCTCGTCGAACCATTTGACCTTGCCGGAAACCGGCACGGCGGTGGAAGGATCGGGCGCAGCGCGGCGCGGACGCGGGCTGTCGCCATAGCCGCCGCCAACACCGCCGGAGCGGGGCGGGCGGGTCTCCTGCGCCGTCGAAAGATCGGCTTCGAGAATACGGGTGACCTGCTGACCCTTCTGGCCATTCTGCACGTTCACCTTGAGCTTGGCCCCCGGCGGCAGGCTGTCGTAGCCGGCCTGCTGAACGGCGCCAATGTGAAGAAAGGCGTCTCCCGTGCCATTGTCCAGTTCGACGAAGCCGAAGCCTTTATCGGACTTGAACCATTTGACGGTCGCATCGATCGGAGGGCTGGACGGCGCCATGGAAGCTCCTCCCATTGCGGGCATACCGTCCGGCGGTCCGCCAAAGCTCGCCCGAGGGGTTCTGTTACGGGGATTGTAATCGTAATTTGGGCCGTCATCGTCGAAGCCGCGCTTACGCGGGGGACGGAAGTCTCTACCTTTGCTCATGCCTTGTCGCTCGTTTTGCCACTTACGTGCGGTTTTACCTGTTCCGCACGGGTTCCCACCAGAACCGCCACACCTGCGCTCTGCCCATTCCGCCAGCCGCTTGACTGCCAGACTGCGGCGGCCTCCGCCTTTATTTAGACTTCCGCCTTTTTTTAGACTTCGCCCATTATCGCCATTAGCCCGCGCAATCATCTTCTAGCGCTAAAAGCAAGCCTTGACTACTGCAACGGGCGATTTTTCTTTCCCCGCCCGGGGCGATTTTTACTTTTGCGCCAACCGGGCGCGCCAGCCACGCATGCAACTCCACAAACCGCGACGCTATCCCGGGAAAGAAACGAGGAGCAGGCCGCTGATATATCGAAACCTTCTAATCCATAATTCGCATAATCAATATTATGGAACTTAGAAATATCGGAAAGGACCGCCAAAGACGAAACCGGACGAATATCCGCAAAAATCGCCAAACCTCTCAGGACATAACAGGAACGGAAAGAACAAATAGCGGTCACAGCTTACGTAACCGCAAATTCAGCCGGCAAATCGGGCTGCAAATCGGATTGAGCGACCGCGCGCGCGTCGGATCATGCGCTGGCGCGGCTCACGTCTCGATCCGCAAGCCGTCATGGGCCGGCATGACGTGATCGGGCAGTTCGGCCGCCAGCGTCGCATAATCGAGGTCGGTATGAAGATTGGTCAGGATCGCCCGGCGCGGTTTCAGCCTCTCGATCCAGGACAGCGCCTGGGCGACCGTCAGGTGGCTGGGATGCCGGCGGTAGCGCAAGGCGTCGAGGATCCACAGATCGAGCCCTTCGAGCAGCGCCGCGGATTCCGGCGGAATGTCGCTCACATCCGGCGAATACGCGACGTTTCCGAAGCGGAATCCCAGGGCGTCGATATCGCCATGCCGGAACAGGATCGGCAGCGCCTCGATTGGCCCGCCAGCCCCTTGAACCGCAAATTCTTCACCCGGAACGATCCGGTTTTCGAGCAGCAGCGGCGGATAATTGCTGCCTTCGGGCGTCTCGAAGATATAGCCGAATTTTTCGCGCACGCCGTGCGCGGTCGGCGCATCCATATAGACCGGCAGCATCTGGCCCTGGGCGATCACATAGGGTCTTACGTCGTCGATGCCGTGGATATGGTCGGCGTGCGCATGGGTCAGCAGAACGGCGTCGAGACGCTCCATCTGCGCGGCGAGCAATTGCTCGCGAATGTCGGGCCCCAGGTCGACCACGATTTGCGTGGCGTCTTCACGACGTCCTTTGCCCGCGCCCGCGCGCGAAACCCCAGCCGCGCCTGTGCGCGAAACCCCAGCCGCGCCTGTGCGCGAAACCCCAAGCGCGCAGCGCCGCCGCCGGTTCCTGGGGTTTGCCGGATCGCAATCGCCCCAGCCCTGCGCCACGCGCGGCACGCCGGCCGACGAGCCGCAGCCGAGAATGGTGAAAGACAGGCTCATGCGTCGAGCGGCGGCATTTTGGAAAAAAGACGCAGCGCGTTTTGCGTGGTCGCCGCCGCAAAAGCGTCCCGGTCCATGCCGCGCGCCTCGGCCAGCGCCGCCGCTGTCTGCGCGACATAGGCCGGTTCGTTGCGTTTTCCCCGGAACGGAACCGGCGCAAGAAACGGCGCGTCCGTCTCGACCAGCAGCCGGTCGAGCGGCGCGCTGGCCGCAATGTCGCGCAATGTCTGCGAGTTCTTGAAGGTCGCCACGCCCGAAAAGGAAATGTAGAGCCCGAGCGTCAGCGCGCGCTCCGCCAGCTCCCGCGAGGCCGTGAAGCAATGGAGCAGGGCCTTGAAAGCCCCCTTCCCCATCTCGTCCTCGAGGATGGCGGCGGTGTCGGCGTCCGCGTCGCGCGCATGAATGACCAGCGGCAGGCCGCTCTCGCGCGCCGCCGCGATATGTGTGCGAAACACTCTTTGCGCCGTTTCGCGCGGCGCCCGGTCGTAATGATAGTCGAGCCCCGCCTCGCCGAGGCCGACGCATTTGGGATGACGCGCCAGCCCGACCAGTTCCGCAACGCTCGCCTCGGGCGTGTCGTGAGCGTGATGGGGATGCGTGCCGACCGTGCAGAACACGTTGTCGTAGGCCTCGGCTATCGCAGCATAGGCCGGAAAGCGTTCGACATGCGTCGAGATCGTAATCATCCGGGCAACGCCCGCCTCTTTCGCGCGCGCGACAACCGCGTCGCGTTCTGGCGCGAAATCGGGAAAATCGAGATGGCAATGGGTGTCGATGAGCATGGGGGTCCAGTTCATATGGCGTCGGCGTCAGGATCTTCCATCTGCGGCGTCGTGCGCAAAGACCCGATAGACGCAGGAAACCGTCGCAATCAGCGCATCCTCGGCCTCGATGTCGACATCGAGAAAGGCAAGCGTCCTGGTGAGTTTACGCATGCGCGCGCGGCCCCAGACCCAGGCGCCGATCCTGCCGGCGGCGATAAAGCGGGCGTCGAGCGCGATCGTCGCGCATTTGCGGCCGCAGGCATGTTCGATGAAATGGCCGGTCAGCGTATCGGCGAAAGCCGAAAGCGCCCCGCCATGGATGACGCCATTGGGATTGCCGTGGCGCTTATCCGATTGAAAACCGTAAACAAACCCCTCCCCCTCCGGCCGCCAGCAAAAGGGCCCGAGCAAGTCGATCAGCCCCTGCCCGTCGAAAGTCATGTGCGAGAAACCGGCAGGTTCGGTCATGGATGGCCTTTCTGGAGAGTTCGGGCGGCGGAAAAACGACCATCGCCTTACGCCTTCTTTTCCTCCGCCTCCACATAGCGCGGGAAAATCGGCGTCGGCGCAGGCAGCGCCGCGCCATCCTTCAGCCTGTGCGCGGCCGCAGCCTGCGCGAAATCGCGCGCGTCCTCGGGCTGCGCCAGCGCGTCGAGCAGTTTGGCCATGGAGGCGGGCATGGCCGGCTGCGCCATGATGGCGACCACGCGCAAAACCTCCGCCGTCACGCCGAGCACGGTCGCCATGCGGGCGGGATCGGTCTTGCGCTTGGTCCAGGGCTCCTCGCCGGCGAAATAGCGATTGGCGTCGGCCACGACCTTGAAAATATCGGCGAGCGCGGTGTGGATGGCGAAGGTCTGCATCGCCGTCCGGCATTTTTCGGGAAGGGCGTAGGCGGCCTCCAGTATGGCGCGATCGGCCTCCGTCGGTTCGCCCCACACCGGCGCCCTGCCCTCGCAATTCTTGGCGATCATCGACAGCGAACGCTGCGCGAGATTGCCGAGATCGTTGGCGAGATCCGCATTGGTGCGCGCAACGATCGCCTCGTGCGAATAGGAGCCGTCCTGCCCGAAGGGAACCTCGCGCAAAAGAAAATAGCGCATCTGGTCGAGCCCGTAATCGGCGACGAAATCGGCGGGGCCGACCACGTTGCCGAGGGATTTCGACATTTTCTCCCCGCGATTGAACAGAAAGCCATGCACCACGATCTGCCTGGGAACCGGCAGCTTCGCCGACATCAGAAAGGCCGGCCAGTAGATTGCATGAAAGCGCGTGATGTCCTTGCCGATCACATGCGCATCGCACGGCCAGAAATCCGCCCGCAGCGCTTGCGCATCGGGAAAGCCGGTCGCGGTGATGTAATTGGTCAGTGCGTCCACCCAGACATACATCACATGTTTGGGGTCGCCCGGCACCGGCACGCCCCAGTTGAAATTGGTGCGCGAGATCGAGAGGTCTTCGAGCCCCCGCTTCACAAAGGCGACGATCTCGTTGCGATAGTTCTCGGGCGTGATGAAATCCGGGTTCGCCGCATAATGGGCGAGCAGTTTTTCCGCATAGGCCGACAGCCTGAAAAGATAATTCTCCTCCGCCATCCACTCGACCGGACTGCCGGTCGGGGCGAATTTCCTGCCTTCGGCATTGACGGTGAGTTCGTCCTCGTCGAAATAGGCCTCGTCGCGGACCGAATACCAGCCCTCGTATTTCGACAGATAGATATCGCCATTGTCCTGCATCCGTTTCCAGATTTCGGAGACGGCGGCGGCATGGCGCGGCTGCGTCGTGCGCACGAAATCGTCGGTCGGCGCGTTCAGGAGATCGCCGAGCGTGGCGAAATCCCCGGCGACCTTGTCCACGAAAGCCTGCGGCGTCACGCCCTCGCGCGCGGCGGTCTGCTGCACTTTCAGCCCATATTCGTCCATGCCGGTGACAAACAGGACGTCATGCCCGTCGAGCCGCTTGAAGCGGGCGAAGGCGTCGGCAGCGATGCGTTCGTAGGCATGACCGATATGCGGCGCGCCATTCGCATAAGGGATGGCGGTTGTGATCATGACTTTGGGGCGGGTCGTCATGAGCGCGGGTTTACAGGGGTTTTGGATGCAAGGCGAGACGGATTTGCAAGGCCCGGCTACCGGGTCGCCGCGCCAAGCTCCTCCACGATCCCCAGGATCAGCGCGCGCTTGTCGAGATTGTAGGTTTCGGCCTCGCGCACGGATTTGTCGATCTTCTCCCAGGCGTCCGCCAGCGGCGCGAGACGGCGCGGGCCCTGCCCCGCCGCTTCCTTCGCGCGCTCGTCGAGCCACAGGAAAACGGTCTCGATAAAGGCGTCGAATTCGTTCGAGGCGGTCGGGCGCGCAATGGCGTCGATCAGCTTTTGCACGCCGCCCCAGTCGATTTGCGGCAGATTGTGCAGGAGAGCCTCGGCCATGCGCGCGGACGAAGCGCCCTGACGCGCCAGAATGCGTATCGTCTCGCGCACCGAGCCGTTTGATTTTTGCGCGGCCTTCTCGATTTCGCCTGCGGCGAACGAGCCGAACAATTCGCCTTGCGCTGCAATCGCCTGATGGATGTCG
>JBKDZW010000053.1:0-21167 GCA_047971685.1 Rhodoblastus sp. | reverse complement strand
GACGCAGAATTTCGCAGATATCGATCTGGATGCGGCGGG
Source organism: Rhodoblastus sp. (assembly GCA_047971685.1). Lineage (GTDB taxonomy): Bacteria > Pseudomonadota > Alphaproteobacteria > Rhizobiales > Beijerinckiaceae > JAJXWB01. The sequence goes on along the minus strand of JBKDZW010000053.1, from coordinate 21,128 downwards.
TGTGGCCTTTTCGCTCGACGGCGAGGTCAAGGCGAGCGGCAAGGGCGCCAATGTCGACGGCGGACCGTTCGGTGCGACAGCCTGGCTCGCCAATGCGCTGGCAAAACTCGGGCGCGGCCTGAAGGCCGGCGACCTGATTACCACCGGCAGCGCCATCGCGCCCTGTCCGTTCGCCGGCGACGGCAAGACAGCGGTCGCAGACTTCGGCGCGCTCGGGAAAGTGGAAGTGCGGATCGGCTGAACGGCCTGAACCGCCAGGAGCAAAGCGAAGCCATTCCGGCCAGGGACCGTCGTTCCCGAAGCAAATCCGGCGAATTCCCGTTCGCTTCATTTGTTCAGGTTCTTTCGCGCGTTCGGAAGGAGCGGCGGCGATATGGAGATTGTTCGATTTTAGCTTAGTTCCAGGGCAAATCGTGAACCGATCGTTAACATCCGGAAGCTTCAATATAGGCGGCCACATTGGCCCGCAGAATGGCTCATCGGGGGGAGGTTGACGGATATGAAGGCGCGCGGACTGAAATCCTGGTTCATCTGGTGCGCGCTCGCCGGTTTCGGCGTCGTGCTGCCGATGATGATATCGAGCAATCCCGACAATGAAACGCTGGTGCGGCTTCTGCGCGGACTGGGCGCGGCGGCTTTCATCGTCGCGCTTGTCTCCTTGATGCGCACGAGCGGGGAAGTCGTGACCGCGCCGGAGGCCGTCAGGGCGCCGCCTGCGCCGTCTACCCTGCCCGGCAATCCGCTGGCCGCCAATGCCGGCGCAAGGCCATTGGCGAAGCGGATCGACGACGCCATCGACGCCTCGACCGAATATGACTGCACCGTGGGCGTTCTCTATTACAGGCTCGATTCCTATCATGAGATCGCGCGCACGAGCGGCATGCAGGCGGCGGAAGCGGCCTCGGCCTTCATTGTCGGCATGCTGCAAATGGTTTTGCGCCAGTCCGACCGGATCGAGCAGCTCGATCACGGGCGCTTCGTCGTCTGCCTTGTCCTGCTGAAGGAACATCAGGACATGCTCAACGTGGCCAAGCGCATCCGCCACGCCATCCAGAGTATTCAGATCGAGGCTCTGAACGGCGCGAAAATCGTGTACGACGAGGGCGCTGCGATCTATCCCGCGCAAGGCGCCGATGGCGCAAATCTGATTGCGCGCGCGAAAAGCGACTGCAATGAGAATTTCAGGCGACGCCAGCAGGAAATCCTACGCCTGCGCCACAGCGGCGACGTTTCCAACGCGGCATGATTATCCGGCGGGCGGCAGCTCGAAAGCCTTGCCCGCCGCAACCGGCCGCAAGCCCAGATGGCGGGCGATCGTCTGGCCGATATCGGCAAAGCTTGCGCGCGTCCCCACATCCGCGCCGGCGCACGCCATGACAAGACCTGCAATCGGCGCATTCTCGCGCGTGTGATCCGTGCCGCGCCAGGTCGGGTCGTTGCCATGATCGGCCGAGATCAGCAGCATGTCGCCGGCTTTCAGGCTCGCCAGCAGCGCCGGCAGTCGCGCGTCGAAAATTTCGAGCGCGCGCGCATAGCCCGCAACATCGCGACGATGACCGTAATCGGTGTCGAAGTCGACGAGATTGACGACGGCGAGCCCGCCGTCGGGCGCAGCAGGCCATTGCGCGATCAGCGCGTCCATGAGCGCATCGTTGTCGCGCCCCTTGATCTCGCGCCCGGTCGCACGATGGCCAAAAATATCGCCGACCTTGCCGAAGCTCAGAATGTCGCGGCCTGCTTGCGCTGCGCGATCCAGAAGATTGCCGTCCGGCGGAGGAATGGCGAAATCCCGGCGATTGGGCGTACGCGAGAAATTCGAGCGCGTTTCGCCGACAAAGGGGCGCGCGATCACCCGCCCGACATTCCAGCGGTCGGCGATTTTTCGCGCGATCGCGCAGGTATCGTAAAGACGTTCGAGACCGAAGGCGTCTTCGTGCGCTGCAATCTGGAGCACGGAATCGACCGAGGTGTAGACGATGGGCTGCCCCGTGCGCAGGTGCTCTTCGCCCAGCTTCTCGACGATGGCGAGGCCCGGCGCGTGACAATCGCCCAGAACGCCCGGCAACCCCGCCTCCGCGATCAGCGCTTGCGTGAGTTCGCGCGGAAAACTCGGGCGCGTGTCGGGAAAATAGCCCAGGCGACCGGCGAGCGGCGCGCCAGCCATTTCCCAATGGCCCGATGGCGTATCCTTGCCGAACGATGTTTCGCGCGCACAACCGTAAATGGCATGAGGCGCCACATCGCGTGAAAATCCCGGCGGCAGAACGCCGGTGGAAATTTCGCAGGCGCGCCCGAGGCCCAGCGCGTCGAGATGGGGCAAATGCAAAAGGCCCTTGCGCCCACCGGCGATATCGCCGGCGCCGCGCGCGCAGGCTTGTGCGATATGGCCGAGCGTGTCCGCGCCCGCATCGCCAAAACCGGCGGCGTCAGGCGCGCCGCCACAGCCAAGAGAATCCAGCACCAGGAGAATGGCGCGCGCCATTATTGCGCGACCGTCTTGTCGCCGCCGACCGTCTCGATGCGGAACGCCGCCGCAAAAAGCGCGCGCGTGTAATCGGATTTGGGATTGGCGAAAATGTCCGCCGCCACGCCCTGCTCCACCACCTGCCCATGGCGCATGACGATGAGATCCGTCGCCAGCGCCTTGACCACCTTGAGGTCATGGCTGATGAACATATAACCGAGGCTGCGCCGCTCTTGCAGGCTGCGCAGAAGATCGACGATCTGGGCCTGCACGGACATGTCGAGCGCCGATGTCGGCTCGTCGAGCAGGACGAATTTCGGCTCCAGCGCCATGGCGCGCGCAATGGCGATGCGCTGGCGCTGGCCGCCGGAAAATTCATGCGGATAACGATCCATGGCCGCCGGATCAAGCCCGGTGTCGGCAAGCGCGCGCGCAACCACTTCGCGCCGCTGCGCATAAGTGAGCCGGTTGTTCTGGACGGTCAGCCCCTCCTCCACGATCTCGGCGACCGAAAGACGCGGCGAGAGCGAGCCGAAGGGATCCTGAAAGACGATCTGCATGTCGCGGCGCAGGCTGCGCATTTCCTTGGCCTTGAAGCTGTCGATGCGGCGGCCGAGAAAGGCGATGGGGCCTTCCGAGCGGATGAGCCGCAGCATGGCCAAGCCAAGCGTCGTCTTGCCCGAACCGGATTCGCCGACGACGCCAAGCGTCTGTCCCTCGCGCACCTCGCAGGTGACGCCGTCGACCGCCTTGATGTAATTGACCGTCTTGCGCATGAAGCCCGCGCGGACCGGAAACCAGACGCGCAGGTTCTCCGCCTCGATCAGCTTTTTCGCGGATGCATCGGCAGTCGGCGGGGCGCCCTTGGGTTCGGCCGCCAGCAGCGCCCTGGTGTAGGGGTGCCTGGGCGCGCCGAAAATTTCGGCGACCGGGCCAGCCTCGACAATCGCGCCCTTCTGCATGACGCAGACATCGTCGGCGATCTTGCGGACAATGCCGAGGTCGTGCGTGATGAACAGCAGGCCCATGTTGCGGCGATGCTGGAGGTCGCGCAGCAGGCCGAGAATTTGCGCCTGCACGGTCACGTCGAGCGCGGTCGTGGGTTCGTCGGCGATGAACAGCCTGGGGCAATTGGCGAGCGCCATCGCGATCATCACACGCTGGCGCTGGCCGCCCGACAATTGATGCGGAAAGGAGCCCATCCGCCCCTCGGGATCGCGGATGCCCACTTCCGTGAGGCCCTCGATCACGCGCCGGCGCAGGTCGGCTTTCTCGACCACGCCATGCTGCGTCAGAATTTCGGCGACCTGCCGCTCGATCGAATGCAGGGGGTTGAGCGAGGTCATCGGCTCCTGGAAAACCATGGAGATTTCCGCGCCGCGCGCCGCGCGCATGCGTTCATCGGACGCTTGCAGGAGATCTTCGCCGTCGAAAAACACCTGGCCGCTGGGATGATGGGCGCTGGCCGTCAGAAGGCGCACGATCGAGAGCGCCGTTATCGACTTGCCGGAGCCGGATTCGCCAACCAGAGCCAGCGTGCGGCCGGAATCCAGCTTGAAGGAAACGCGATCGACGACGAGGTTCGTCTTGCCGCGCGCCTCGAAGGCGATGGAGAGATCGCGAACGTCGAGAAGCGGCCCGCCAATCGTTGCGCCTGTGTCCTTGCCGTTCATTTGAACGCCTTTCGTGGATCGAAGGCGTCGCGCACGGCCTCGCCGATGAAGACGAGCAGCGAGAGCATGAGGGCGATCAAGATAAAGCCGGTGATGCCGAGCCAGGGCGCGTTGAGGTTGGACTTGCCCTGAAGCAGAATTTCGCCAAGCGACGGCGAGCCCGGCGGCAGGCCAAAACCCAGAAAGTCGAGCGAGGTGAGCGTCGTGATCGAAGAATTGAGCACGAATGGCAGAAAAGTCAGCGTCGCCACCATGGCGTTGGGCAGGACGTGCTTGACCATGATCTTGGCGTTCGAGAGCCCGAGCGCGCGCGCCGCATTCACATATTCAAAGTTGCGCGCGCGCAAAAATTCGGCGCGCACGACATGGACGAGCGACACCCAGGAAAACAGAAGAAGAATAAACAGAAGCACGAAGAAGCTCGGCGTGATGATCGAGGAGACGACAATCAGGAGATAGAGATGCGGCAGCGCCGACCATATTTCGATGAAGCGCTGGAACACCAGGTCGATGAGGCCCCCGAAATAGCCCTGAATGGCGCCGGCCGTGACGCCGATGACCGACGAGACGATGGCGAGCGTCAGCCCGAACAGGATGGAAATGCGAAACCCGTAAATGAGGCGGGCAAGGACATCGCGCCCCTGATCGTCGGTGCCGAGCCAGTTCCATTCGATGCCCGCGCACCCGAGATTGGGCTTGCCCGGGCCTGCCGCGCGCGCGCCTGCTTTCTCGCACACCTGTTTCGACAGCGCCCATGTCGGCGGCGAGGGCGCGGGCGAAGGCAGGTCGAGATTGTGGGTTGAAAAGGAATAGCGAATGGGCGGCCAGATCGCCCAGCCGTGCGCCTCGATCTCCTTGTGAATGAAGGGATCGCGGTAATCGGTCACGGCGAGAAATCCGCCGAACTTTTCTTCCGGATAATTGACGAGCACGGGAAAGAGCAATTCGCCCTTGTAGGAGGCGATGATCGGCTTGTCGTTGGCGATGAATTCGGCAAACAGCGAGAGGATGAACAGGATCAGGAATATCCAGAACGATATGTAGCCGCGCCGGTTGCTGCAAAAACTGTCGAGGCGACGGCGGTTGACCGGCGTCAGTTTCAGCCAGCCGCGCTGTTCGACATGGGGGGCGAGCGGCGCGTTGGCGGCGGCGTCGAGCATCGGGGCGCCGTCCAATCAGACCTCCCTCGTCTCGAAATCGATGCGTGGATCGATCCACATATAGGTGAGGTCGGAGAGAAGATTCACGACCAGCCCAAGCAGCGCGAAAATATACAGATTGGCGAAGACCACGGGATAGTCGCGGTTGACGATGGATTCAAAGGACAGAAGACCCAGGCCGTCGAGCGAGAAAATGGTTTCGATCAAAAGCGCGCCGGTGAAGAAGGCGTGCACGAAAGCGCCCGGAAAGCCCGAGACCACGATCAGCATGGCGTTGCGGTACACGTGACCATAGAGCACCTGGCGCTCGCTCAGGCCCTTCATGCGCGCGGTCTGGACATATTGCTTCTTGATCTCGTCGAGAAAGGAATTCTTGGTCAGAAAGGTCGAGGTAGCAAAGGAGCCGAGCGCCATCGCCGTGATCGGCAGGGTTATGTGCCAGAGATAATCCTTCACCTTTGCGAACATGGAGAGTTCGTCGAAATTCTCCGACGTCAGGCCGCGCAAGGGAAAAAGCTGGCCGATATAGGGGAAGGAGCCGCCGGCAAATAGAATGACCAGCAAGATCGCAAATAGAAAACTCGGGATAGCATAACCGACGATCACCACCGCCGAAGTCCACATATCGAAACGCGACCCGTCGCGCACCGCCTTGGCGATGCCGAGCGGAATGGAAATGGAATAGGACAGAAGCGTCATCCACAGGCCGAGCGTGATCGACACGGGAAGCTTTTGCCCGATCAGGGTAAGGACGGGCGTGTCCCTGAAATAGGAGCGGCCGAAGTCGAAGGTCGCGTAATTGCGCAGCATGATGAGAAAGCGCTGCCAGGCCGGCTTGTCGAAACCGAACTGCTTTTCCAGTTCCTTGATGAATTTCGGATCGAGCCCCTGCGCGCCGCGATATTTCGACATGTCGCCGGCAGCGCTCTGATTGGCGCCGCCGGAGGCGCCGAGATCGTTGCCCCCGCCGCCAAAACGCGACGTGGCGCCGGCGTCCTGGCCCTGCAATTGCGCGATGATGCGCTCGACCGGGCCGCCCGGCGCAAATTGCACGACAACGAAGGAAAGCAGCATGATCCCGAACAAAGTCGGGATCATCAGCAGGAGGCGTCGCGCAATATACGCCGCCATCAACGCTGCCCGGAAAAGTCGATCTTCCTGGCGCGCTTTTCGTCCCACCACCAGGTCGACAATATGCCGGGACTGAATCTTGGCGAGCGCTCAGGCCGCCCGAACACGTCCCAATAGGCGATCCAGTGCGAAGGCTTGTACCAATGCGGCACCCAATAGCGGCCGGCGCGCAGCACACGGTCGAGCGCACGACAGACCGCGACAAGCTCCTCGCGCGTCTGCGCGGCCAGCGCCCTGGCGATCAGCGCGTCGACCACGGGATCGGAAATACCGTTCAGATTGCGCGAGCCGCGCGTGTCGGCGGCCTGCGACCCGAACAGCGCGCGCAATTCCTCGCTCGGCGAATAGGCGATGGTGAGACGGCGCGTGACGATGTCGAAATCGAAATCCTCGAGACGGCGCTGGTATTGCGCGGCGTCGACGACGCGCATGCGCGCATCGATGCCGAGCAGCTTGAGATTCTTGATGAATGGCTGGGTGTGGCGCTCCAGCGCCGAGGAAAAGTCGAGAAATTCCATTTCCATGGGCTTGCCGTCCGGCAGCAGGAGATTGCCGCCATCGCGCTTGCAGCCGCCCTTCATCAGCAATTCGTTGGCGCGCTTGAGCAGCGCGCGATCCTGTCCCGAGCCGTCGGTGTGCGGCGGCGTAAAGGGTTCGCCGAACACTTCGTCGGGAACCTTGCCGCGAAAGGGTTCGAGCAGGGCGAGTTCGCGCGGGCCGGGCAGTCCCTTGGCCTGCAAGTCGGAATTCTGAAAATAGGACACCGTGCGCTTGTAGGCGTCGTACATCAGGTTCTTGTTGGTCCAGGAAAAATCGAAGGCGTAGCCGAGCGCCTCGCGCACATGGCGATCCTTGAACACAGGACGCCGCGTGTTGAAAAACCAGCCCTGAATGCCGGAAATATTCTCGTCGGGAATTTCGCCGCGCACGACGCGCTTTTCGCGGAAGGCGGGAAAATCGTAGCCCGTCGCCCAGGTGGCCGAGGTGAATTCCTCGTGGACGGTGAAGACGCCGGCCTTGAACGCCTCGAAGGCGACGGGACGGTCGTTGAAATATTCAAAACGCACGACATCGAAATTATTCTGCCCGACATTGACCGGCAGATCGCGGCCCCAGTAATCGGGCACGCGATCGTAGGCGATGAAACGGCCCGATTCAAACTTGCCGACCTTGTAGGGGCCCGACGCCAGCGGCGGATCGAGCGTGGGCTCATCAAACTTGTGCTTGGCGTAATAGGCGGCCGAAAGAATGGGCTGGCGCGCGACAATCAGCTTGAGGTCGCGGCTTACGCCTTCGCGCAATCTGACAATGACGACATGGTCGCCCTCAACGCTCACGCTTTCCATGCCGTCCAGCGCCTGACGATTGGCCGGGCGGCCCTTGTCCTTCAAAATCTGCAACGAGAACGCCACGTCCCTGGAAGTCAGCGGCGAGCCGTCGTGAAAGCGCGCCTCGGGGCGCAACTCAAAGCGCAAGCTGCGCTTGTCAGGCGAAATGGCGACAGATCTGGCGACCAGCGGATAGAGCGTGTCGCGCTCGTCAAGGCTTGCGGTCAGAAGGCTGTCGTAGATCATCTCGGCGCCTGCGGGCGCGTCGCCAGCCAAAATGAAGGGATTGAGCGAATTGAAAGCGCCGTAGCTTTCCATCGAGACGCCGCCGCCCTTGGGCGCGTCGACCCGAACATAGCGGAAAGCCTTGAATTCCGGTTCTTCGGCCAGCTCGCCGAAAACCGACAGGCCATGCGAGACCGTCCAGCCTTCCGGCGCCTTGGCGCGCGCATAGCCGGCCAGAACGCTCGCGCCGGCGCCCGCGACAAAACTGCGACGCGACAGGTTTTTCGTGAGCAGGCGCATAAAGATCAATCCCATCTCGCCGCGAAATTTGCATCCATGGCCGGACGACACCGCAATGATTCGGGATTATGTAGGTTTTTCCGGGGCAGGCCACCCCGTGCGCGCCTTAAATATCGGCGCGCCTCGAATGTCGGAAGACCGGGCGATCCCGGCTTTCCGACAATTCGCCAAACGCGCTGACTTATTTGGGCAGCGGGGCCGGGCTGTCGGCCAGCGAGCGCAGATAGAGGATGATGTCCGCGCGCTTGCCGTCGTCCTTCTCGCCGGCATAGGCCATTTTCGTGCCCGGAATGTCCTTCCTGGGGTCTGCGATGAACTTGTTGAGCTCGTCGTAGCTCCAGTCGCCGCCCTTGGCCTTCATGGCGTCGGAATAAGCAAAGCCGGCGATATGAGCCTTGGCGCGGCCGACGACGCCATGGAGCGGCGGGCCGATCTTGATCGTATCGGCCTTGGTGAAGTCGTGGCACGCCATGCAGGGCTTGACGAGAGCCTCGCCCTTCTTGGCGTCGGCCTTGGCGAGCAGTTCCGGCAAAGGCACAGCGGGCGCGGCCTGAGCTGCGGGCTTGGCGCCGGCGGCCTCGCCGGCCGGCAGGTCATAGCCCGGTTTTGCCATATGCGCGGGCGCGTAAAGGACGTCCGAGAACATTCCCAGGCCCATCACACCCAACAACGATCCGAGCAGGGCGCCGGCCATCTTGTTGATTTCAAAATTCATATTCGCGGCGCTCCGATCCCTGGCGCTTCACGCGCTCGAATGCGCCGTCCGCGCGGTCGCGGCGGCGCGCTTGCTGATTACCCGTTTTGCCGGCGGCTTGGCAACACTCTATAACTGCCCGCCTTCTTCGACTTTACGCCGTTGGCATGTCCGTTCCAATCGTCATCATTCCCGCGCGCCTCGCTTCCCGGCGCTTGCCCCGCAAAGCTTTAGCCGAAATCGGCGGCAAGCCGATGGTCGTCCGCGTATGGGAACGCGCCTGCGCCGCCGCCGTCGGGCCGGTCGCCGTTGCGACCGATTCGGAGGAAATCGCCGCCGCCGTGAGGGCCGCCGGCGGGCGCGCCGTCATGACGGATGCAGCCCACGCCTCCGGTTCGGACCGGATCGCAGAGGCGCTCGATCTCGTCGATCCCGCCGGCGCGCACGATATCGCGGTCAATCTACAGGGCGACGAACCGCTGGCCGAACCGGAAAATCTTCGCGCAGCCGTCGCCCTTATGGCCGATGGCGCCGCCGATATCGGCACTTTGGGCGTGACAACAGGGCCTGCCGAGCGCGAAGACCCCGATGCAGTCAAGGTTGCGGCAAGCCAGATTGCGCCCGGCCGCTTCCGCGCGCTCTATTTTTCGCGCGCCGCAATTCCCTGGGGCGAGGGGCCGACCATTCGCCACATCGGCCTCTACGTTTACCGCCGCGCAGCGCTCGCACGCTTCGTTTCCCTGCCGCCCGCCCCTCTCGAACAGCGCGAACGGCTCGAGCAATTGCGGGCGCTGGAAGCCGGCATGCGCATCGACCTTGCTCTGGTCGAAAAGGCCAGCCGCGGTGTAGACACAGCGCAAGATCTCGCGCGCGTCAGGGAAATCTTCGCCGCGGACGGCCACAAGGCCTGAGCGCGCCCAAAGGAACGACCAGGGTATGAGCAAACCGAAAATCGCCTATCAGGGAGAGCCCGGCGCCAATTCCCACATCGCCTGCGCGGACATGTTCCCGGACATGGAGCCGCTCGCCTGCCCGACCTTCGAGGATGCGCTGGCGGCGATTTCCGACGGGGCAGCGGAACGCGGCATGATCCCGATCGAGAATTCGCTCGCGGGCCGCGTCGCCGACATACATCACTTTCTGCCGACCTCGGGGCTGCACATCATCGGCGAATATTTCCTGCCGATCCATTTCCAGTTGATGGCGCCGCGCGGCGCGACGCTTGGCGGGTTGCGCGAGGTCTACAGCCACGTTCACGCGCTCGGGCAGTGCCGCAGGGTCATAAGGCAATACGGGCTGAAAGGTTTCGTGTCCGGCGATACCGCGGGCGCGGCGCGCCAGGTCGGCGAATGGCAGGATGTTTCGCGCGCAGCGCTCGCGCCGAAAATGGCGGCCTCGATCTACGATCTCGACATTCTCGCCGAAGACGTCGAGGACGCAGACCACAACACCACGCGCTTTGTCATTCTCGCCAAGGAGCCCAGATGGACCGCGCCCGGCAACGGACAAACGGTCACCTCGTTCGTATTTCGCGTGCGAAACGTGCCGGCGGCGCTCTACAAGGCGCTGGGGGGCTTTGCCACCAATGGCGTCAACATGACCAAGCTCGAAAGCTACATGCTCGAAGGCGAATTCACCGCCACCCAGTTTCTGGCCGATGTCGACGGACACCCCGAGGACCGGCCGTTGAAGCTGGCGCTGGAGGAACTCGATTTCTTTTCCAAGGAAGTGCGGATACTCGGCGTCTATCCCGCCCATCCCTTCCGGATCGAGGCGCAGAAAAAGGCGGTATGATTTTGGAAGGGTCCGCATTGGCTGGAGCAGTCCTGCGGCCTTTGGAGAGGAGCCAGAAATGACAAACCGGCAAGTAAACGCAGCCGTTTTTGGCGCGGCCCTGTTTGCTGCGGGCTTTTTGGCTACCGGCTCCCTGACGGGGGCTGCGTCCGCGCAATCGAAAGGCGCGCAGGCCAGGATCGCCGGCGTCGCCTATTACCGCGAGCGCATCGCTCTGCCGCCGAACGCACATTTTGAAGCGCAGATACTGGACGTCAGTCGCGCAGACGCTCCCTCTAAAACCGTGGCGCGCACGATTGTCGCAGCGCCCGTCCCCTCGATGATCCGGTTTGAAATCCCCTACGATCCGAAATCCATCCAGCGCAACGCCCGCTACGTCGTGCGCGCCACGATTTCGGCCGGCGGCAAATTGTGGTTCACCACCGACACCGTCACGCCGGTCCTCACGCATGGCGCAGGCCAGGACGTCGAAATCCTGCTGCGCCGGGCAGGCGGCGGCGCAAGATAATCCGCCGCGCCCCTTCGCGCGCGCCGCGCCCATCTCAGGCATCGGCCGCGTCGCCGGAAAACTGGGCTTCCACGAGCGCGCGATATGCGGGCGAGCGCGCCAGCAGTTCGGCGTGAGCGCCTTTGGCGACGAGGCGCCCATGCTCGATCAGGCAGATCGAATCGGCTGCCAGAATCGTCTGCAATCTGTGCGCGATGACGATGGTCGAGCGGCCCGCGCGCAGTTCGTCGAGCGCGTTCCTCACCTCGCGTTCGCTTTCGGGATCGAGCGCGGCCGTCGGCTCGTCGAGCACAAGGATCGGCGCGTCCTTCAGCATGGCGCGGGCGATCGCGATGCGCTGCTTCTGGCCGCCCGAAAGGTTCTGGCCGAGTTCGCCGACATCGGTGTCGTAGCCCTCGCCGAAGGCGCGGATGAAATCGTCGGCATTGGCCCTGCGGGCGGCGAGCACGATATCCTCGAGGCGGGCGTTGCGGCGACCCAGCGCGATGTTGTCGCGCACGGCGCCGCGAAACAAAAACACGTCCTGCGGCACATAGGCGATGTTTTCGCGCAACGAACGAAGCTCGACGCCGGCAATGTCCTGCGCGTCGATGAAAATGGCGCCGGCGGAAGGTTTATAGAAACGCAGCAGCATGGCGACGATAGTCGATTTGCCGGCGCCTGAAACGCCGACCAGCGCCGTCGTGCGGCCAGGCTCGACGACCAGGCTGAGATCGTCGAGCGCCGTCTCGCCCGGCCGGTAGGAAAAGCCGACATCCATGAATTCGATGCGGCCTGCGCTTACGCGCAAGGCCGGCTGGCCGGAGCGCGGCGCCTCGGCTGCGGGCGTGTCGAGAATTTCGTAGATCATGCGCGCCTGATCGAGCCCCGCCTGCATTTGCAGATGCACGCGCGCAAGGCGTTTTCCGGGTTCGTAGGCCATCAGCATGGCGACGACGAAAGACAGAAACGCGCCGGCGTCCGCGCCGGCCGCGCTCACCCGCCATGCGCCATAGAGCAGGATGACCGCAATCGCGATCCCCGCGATAAAATCGGCGATGGGGCTTGCCAGCGCCATGCGCATGGCGGCGCGATCGGCAGCGCGCGCCACCTCGCCGATGGAGGCAGACATGCGCGCGCGCATTTCGTTTTCGAGATTGAACGCCTTTACGACGCCTATGCCCTGCAAGGTCTCCTGCAAGGTCTGCATGACGCGCGCAGAACCGTCGAAGGAGCGGCGCGACAGGCGGCGCACGGCCGCCACCAGCCGCGAGAGGCCGAAGCCCGCCAGCGGCATTGCCGCAACCGCGATGAGCGCGAGCGTCCCGTCCTGCACGAACATGACGACGACGAGACAGACGAGCATGGCGGCGTCGCGCCCGACCGATGTCGCCATCGCCTGCAAGGTGTCGCGCACGCCCGCAGCCGCAGTGGTCATGCGCGCCAGCATATCGGAGGAATGCGTGTCGCGCAGAAAGGCCACATCCTGGTCCAGCAGCCGGTCGAACAGGCGCATCTGGAGGCCGGCAACGATACGCGCGCCGGTGCGCGCCAGCAGGGTCTGCGCGGCATAGGAGGACAGGCCGCGCACGAAAAACAGGCCTGCGACCGCAAGGCTGAGCCAGCGCATGGAGCCGAGCCCCTCGGGCTCGACCAATTGGTTGAGAACGGGCTTGAGCAGATATGCGACCAAAGCGGTCGCCGCCGAGCCAAGGCTCATGAAGGCGAGCGCGGCGAAATAGACAGCGCCGTAACGCCGCCCGTGATCGCTCAAAAGCCGGCGAAGAATGGAAAAACTGCTCGCCGGCCGCGTATCGGCCCTGTCGGACAAGTCCTGCCTGCTCCGCTGCTGAGGCCTGCCATTAGAGCATTTCGGGGGCCCATGGAAATGGAAATGCTTGCGGGGCCTCGGGCGGCGGCGGCCAAACCTGGGGCTTGAGGTATAGAAACGCCCGGGCGCCTTATGGTCCTTGACCAAATCGCCGGCGCCCGCGCCTGCCTCCTACCCCTCCAGTTCCTCGCGCAGCATTTCCAGTTCGAGCCAGCGGTCTTCGGCGCTCCCGAGATCCGCCTCGATCCTGGTCAGCGCATTCGAGGCCTGCTCGAATTTCTTCGGCTCGCGCGAAAAAAGATCGGGATCGGCTAAAATCGCCTGTGCTTTTTCGCGCAATTTCCGCAGACGCTCCATTTCGGCGGGCAGGGTTTCGAGCGCGTGCTTTTCGTTGAAGCTGAGCTTGCGCTTTTGTTTTGCCTCGGGCGCAGCCTTCGGCTCGCGCGCTTCGGGTTTTGACTCGCCCGGTTTTTCGACCGAACGGGCGCCTACGCCCGCGCCGCGCTGGGCGATCATGTCGGTGTAGCCGCCGGCGTATTCGACCCAGCGCCCTTCGCCTTCGGCCACCAGCACCGAGGTCGCCACGCGGTCGAGAAAATCGCGATCATGGCTGACGACCAGAACCGTGCCGGGATAATCGGCGAGCATTTCCTCGACGAGATCGAGGGTTTCGAGATCGAGATCGTTGGTGGGCTCGTCCAGCGCCAGAAAGTTGGAGGGCAGCGCCAGCGCGCGCGCAAGCAGCAGGCGGGCGCGCTCGCCGCCCGAAAGGCGAGAGACCGGCGTGCGCGCCTGTTCCGGCTTGAACAGGAAATCCTGCATGTAGCCGATTACATGCTTCTTCTTGCCCGCAATCTCGACCCATTCGCCGCCGCCGGTCAGATAATTGGCGACGGTGTCGCCGCCCTCGAGCGCTGCGCGCGACTGGTCGAGAGCGGCCATTTCGACATTGGCGCCGAGCTTTGCATGACCCGCATCGGGCGCGAGCTTGCCGGTCAGCAAATTGACGAGCGTCGTCTTGCCCGCGCCATTGGCGCCGACCAGTCCCAGGCGGTCGCCGCGCAAAATCCGCAGCGAGAGATTTTTGACGATTGCGCGCTCGCCAAAACTTTTGGTCACGCCTTCGGCGTCGATGACGAGCTTGCCGGAGACCTGGGCCTCCGACACCTGCAATTGCACCGCGCCGTCCACGCGCCGCGCCTCGCGTTTTTGGCGCCGGAGTTCGCCGAGTTCGGCCATACGGCGCATGTTGCGCTTGCGGCGGCCGGAGACGCCGTAGCGCACCCAATGTTCTTCGGCCACGATCTTGCGGTCGAGCTTGTGGGCTGCGGCCTCCTCCTCCTCCAGCAATTTGTCGCGCCAGCTCTCGAAGGCGGAAAAGCCGCGGTCGAGTTTTCGCGTGGCGCCGCGGTCGAGCCAGACGGTCGAACGCGTGAGATCCTGCAGGAACCTGCGGTCGTGGCTGATGAGGACGAGCGCGCCGCGCAAGCCGCCGAGTTCGGCCTCCAGCCATTCGATGGCCGGCAGATCCAGATGGTTTGTCGGCTCGTCGAGCAGCAAAATATCGGGGTCCGGGGCAAGCGTGCGGGCGAGCGCTGCGCGGCGCCCTTCGCCGCCGGAAAGTCTTGCGGGGTCTTCCTCGCCCGTAAGGCCAAGGCGCTCCAGGAGATATCGGGCGCGATGGGGGTCGTCGGTGGGGCCAAGGCCCGCCTCCGCATAGGCGCGGGTTGTGGAAAATCCGGAGAAATCAGGCTCCTGCGGCAGATAGCGGATAGTGGCGCCGGGCTGGAAAAACCGTGTGCCGCCATCGGCTTCCAGAAGCCCTGCGGCGATCTTGAGCAGGGTCGATTTGCCCGAGCCGTTGCGGCCGACCAGACACAGGCGATCGCCGGGTTCGACGGCAAGCTCGGCGCCGGACAGGAGCGGCGCACCGCCCAGGGTCAGCGAAATATTCTGGAGGTGGAGAAGCGGCGGGGCCATGGCGGCCGGGTTTGGCCCATTGCGCCGCCGGGATCAAGTGGCCACCGCCTCACGCAAAATTGACCGGCGCGAGAGCGCGCCTGCCGCACAAACCCCGGGACATGCGCTCCAGATTGCGCTTAAAGGCGCCCTTGATGGAGCTTGTTCGCACACATAATTCCCTGGCGCTCTGGCGCGACCGCACAGGCGCGTTCTCGCTTGCGCGCACGCTCGCGCTGGCGATTGTGCTCGCGCCTGCCCTGCCGCTCTTCTGGCGCGCAGGGACCGGCGATTTCGGCCCGCGCCCGCTGACTGAAATTTCGCATGCGACGGGCCTGTGGGCGCTCCGCCTTCTGGCTGTCACAATGGCGATCACGCCGCTGATCGAGATTTTACGGCTGCCCCGCCTTGCGAGCGCGCGCCGCTATCTCGGCGTCGGCGTTTTCGGATGGCTGGCTGCGCATCTCCTCGCTTTCATCGCTGATAAATCCTTCAGCCTCGCGGTCGTCGCGCAGGAAATTTTCGTGCGCGTCTATCTCCTGATCGGCGCTGGCGCGCTTCTGGTTTTCGCGGCGCTTGCCGCAACCTCGTGCGATGGCGCCATCCGCCGTCTCGGCGCGAAAAACTGGAAGCGCCTGCATCGGCTTGTCTATGCGGCGACCCTTGCCGGCCTCGTTCATTTCTTCATGCAATCCAAACTCGACGTGAGCGAGCCGACGGCCATGGCCGGCGTTTTCGCATTCCTCGGCTTTCTGCGCCTGCCACGCCGGTTCGGGCGCACGCTGACGCCGCCGATCGTTCTGGCGGCCGGCGCGCTCACGACCGCGCTCGTCGCGCTTGCCGAGGCCGCCTGGTATGCGCTGGCCATGGGCGCCTCGTTCGGGGCGCTTATTGCGGCCGACTTCAGCCTGGAGGCAGGCCTGCGGCCCTGCTGGGCGGCGATGGCGGCGGGCATTGCGATGGCGCTTGCGGGAGGCCTGGTTCGCGCTCTGGCTGCGGCGCGCGCGGTCAAGCGGGCGGGCGTGTCGAACGACGCAACGCGATCAGCCTGCACTTACATCCGATAGCTCGCGCCAAATCCTGTCCGGCGCGCGCCCCGGCTTCGTCAGTTCCGAACTCAACGCGTCATTACATCGGCGTTGAGAACGCGAACCGGCGCACCGGCAAGATATGCCCGGATGTTTTCCACGGTGTCGGCATACCAGGTCGTATAGACGTCGTGCGTGACAAAACCCTGATGCGGCGAAAGCACGACATTGTCGAGCTTGCGCAAGGGGTGGTCGGCGGGCAGAGGCTCGGTGTCGTAGACATCGAGCGCCACGCTGGCGATCTTGCGCTGCCGCATGGCCGCGATCATCGCGGCCTCGTCGATCAGGGGGCCGCGCGACGTATTCACGAGCGTCGCATGCGGCTGCATCCAGCCGAATTCCTGTGCGCCGACGACATGGCGGCTGCGGTCGCCGAGCACGAGATGCAGCGAAACGACGTCGCTGGTGCGGAACAATGTTTCCTTGTCGACGAGATGCGCGCCATGGGCCGCCGCCGCCTCCGCGCTCATGTTGGGGCTCCAGGCGACCAACTCCATGCCGAGCGCGGCGGCAAGCGCGGCCACGCGCGCGCCAATGCGGCCGAGACCGACGACGCCAAGCCGCCTGCCATGCAAAGTCATGCCGAGCGCCGTCTGCCAGCGGCCGGCGCGCATCTCGCGGTCTTCGCGCGCGACGTTGCGGGCGCCCGCCAGAATGAGCGCGAGGCAGAGTTCGACGGTCGCAGGCACCGAGGCGCCGGCCGTGGTGTGCGAGACTATCACGCCACGCGCAGTGGCGGCCGCCTGATCGAGCAGGCGCTGGTGCAGGCCGGTGATGCACAGCAGCTTCAGGTTCGGCAGGCGCCGGAACAGGCTGTCAGGCCATTCCATGCGCTCGCGCATGGTGGAGAGGATTTCAAAGGGCGCGAGCTTTTCGGCGGCCTCGTCCTCGCTGGCGAAGGGCTTGTCGAACACGGTGATTTTCGCGTCCGGAATGCTTTGCCAATCGGCAAGCGACAGCGCGAGATTCTGGTAGTCGTCGAGAATTGCGATTTCCGGCATGTCGGGGAGCGCCTGCTATAGGGTGATGGGTTTCCGGACCGCGACATCGCTGTCGCGCGCCTCGATGGCGAGCGTGCGCGCCCGAATTGGCTGCGGAGAAGTTATTCAAGCCCGGCGGGAGCGGCAAGACAATGTACAAAGCCCGGCGCAAGACGCGGCGGCCGAAATGCCGCGCGCCATTGCTAGCGCGCGCCAATCGACCTAAGACCGCCTGGCCATGAGTTCCGACCATCCCGCATGACCGCCTTTCTCGCCAGCATCGTCACTCCCGCCGAAGCGCGCATCGCGCTCGACTGCGGCGCAGACATCATCGACTGCACCGACCCCGCGCGCGGCGCGCTTGGGGCGCCTGCGCCCGAGATCGTCGCCGACATCGTTCGCGCGGTTTCGGGCGCACGGCCGGTAAGCGCGGCGGCGGGGCCGCTGGAGCTTGTCGACGCAAAGCTGGCCGCATCCGTCACGATGCTGCGCGCGGCCGGCGCAGCCATCGTGAAAGTGGGGTTTGCCGACGAGACCGACGCGCAGGCGAAAATCGCGACGCTGGCCCCGCTCGCCCATGAAACGCAGCTTGTCGCGGTGTTGCTTGCCGACCGCGATCCGCCTTTCGGCATGATCGGGGCGCTGGCCAGAGCAGGCTTTGCCGGCGCCATGCTCGACACGGCCGACAAGACGCGCGGGCGTTTTCTCGAAACGCTCGATGCAGCCGACGCCGCACGGTTCATCGAGACGTGCCGGACGGCGGGCCTGTCGGCCGGCGTTTCCGGCGCGCTGGAGGCCCCCGATGTGCCGCGCCTTGTCGCGCTGGAGGCCGATTTTCTCGGCTTCCGCAGCGCGCTCTGCGGCGCAGGCGAGCGCGGCGGCGGCCTCGACCGCGATGCGGTCGCAGCCATTCGCGCCCTGATGGACGCCGGCCTGCATGCGGGCGAGGGTCCGCAGCAGACCGACCGGATTTTCGTGCGCGACTTCGTGCTGGAGGCGCAGATCGGCGCCTATAATTACGAAACGAAAAAACGCCAGCGCATGCGTTTCAACGTCGAGGCGGACGTGCCGCGCGCAAAGCGCGTGGCGGACGATTTCGGCGATGTCGTTTCCTATGACGTGATCGTCGACGCCATCCGCCGCATGATCCAGTCAGGCCATGTCAAACTGGTCGAGACCATGGCCGAGGAGATCGCCGCGGCCGCCTTGCGCGACCGGCGCGTCAGGCGTGTGCGCGTACGCGTGGAAAAGCTCGATATTATCGAAGGCGCGGTCGGCGTGGAGATCGAGCGCGAGCAATCGCTCGCGCCGCACCGTCCGTCAGGCCTGCTGCGCCGGCTGCGTCCGGACGACGGCCGGAGCGAAGGAAACTGAAGCCGCGCAGCCATAGGCCGCGCGGCAGGACTTCAGGCGTTCAGGGCGCGATACGGACCTTCAATTCCGTGATGCCGTGCACGAAGGCGGAGAACAGGCGCTTGGGCGGCGCCAGAACCTCGATCTTCAGATCGCGCGCGAGAATTTCCTGCCAGAGGATTTTCAATTGCAGTTCGGCCAGGCGATTGCCCACACAGCGGTGAATGCCGAAACCGAAGGACAGGTGCTGGCGCGGACGCTCCCGATCGATGATGAACGTGTTCGGATTCTCGATCACGCTGTCGTCGCGATTGCCCGAAATGTACCACATCGCGACCTTTTCGCCCTTCCTGATTGTCTTGCCGCCGATCTCGGTGTCGGCCAGCGCCGTGCGCCGCATATGCGACAGCGGCGTATGGAAGCGGATGACTTCCGACACGGCCGAATCCATCAGGTCGGGATTGGCGCGCAACTTGGCGTACTGGTCGGGATATTGGTTGAAGAACCAGACGCTGCTGCTCATCGAATTGCGGGTTGTGTCATTGCCGCCGACGATGAGGAGAAGGACGTTGCCCAGATATTCGCGCGGATTCATGTTCCGCGTCGCCTCGCCATGCACGAGCATGGAGATCAGGTCGCCCTGGCCCTCGTCCTTCGAGTTGACGCGCTCGTTCCACAGCTTGGTGAAGGCGACCAGACATTCGCCGAACACCTGCTCGCGTTCTTCCTCGGAGTTCACGAGGCGGTCGGGCGAGGCCAGGTCGGTCGTCGTCACATCGGACCAGTAGGTCAGCTTGCGACGCTGCTCGAACGGGAAATCGAACAGCGTGGCGAGCATCTGCCCGGTCAGTTCGATCGATACCTTGTCGACCCAGTCGAAAGCCTCCCCGCGCGGCAGTTCGTCGAGCGTTTTCTGGATACGCTTGCGGATCAGGCCCTCGAAATTGGCGAGATTGGCCGGCGAGACGATAGGCTGCACGATCTTGCGCTGCTCGTCGTGCCTGGGCTGGTCCATGGCGATGAACATCGGCAGTTCGAGATCGCCGGTGCGGTCGCGCAGCGTGATGCCGCCATATTGCGAACTGGACGAAAAGACCTTGTGATTGACCTCGATCGCGACAATGTCCTTGTAGCGCGTCACCGACCAGAAGGAGCCGAGCGGGCTGTCCTTGCAATAATGGACCGGCGCTTCGCGACGCAGCCGGTCGAAATAATGCATCCAGACGTCGTCCTGATAGAGCCTGGGATCGGAGACATTGATGTCTTCGATCGGCATGGTCTGTGCGCGCTTGGCGTGATCGATTGTTGCGTGTTCGTTCATGGCGACCTCCCGATTGCTATTCCCGATCGCCGGTCTCTTTCCGCCAGGGCGGGCGCCGGCGACTTCTGTTCATTTGCCTTTCCGAATTCCCGAAAAGCTTCCTCCGCAACGAGAACAAGGCGGGCCCGACCTTACAGGCGCCGAACCCAGTGTGCCTCGCAAAGTTAGACGCAATTGCGGCTACGATGCAGGTCGGCCCGCCCGAAAGATCAATGCTGGCTTTCCGGCAGATGGACGACCAGCCCGTCGAGGGCGGCGGTGACCACGATCTGGCACGACAGGCGCGAGGCGTCCTTCAGGCTGTCGACAAAGCCCAGCATGCTCGCCTCCTGCTCGTTGGCCTCGCCCACTTTATCTTTCCAGGCGTCGTCTACATAGACGTGGCAGGTCGCGCAGGCGCATTCGCCGCCGCAATCGGCGTCGATGCCCGGCACGGAATTCAAAATCGCGCCGCGCATGACGGATTCGCCCTCCGGCACGTCAACCGCGCGATCCACGCCATCATGCGAAATAAAATGAATTTTCGGCATTCCCCGGACCTCGACCTAGTTTGTTTTTCGTTTTGTCCGGAAAGTATAGGGATAAACAGGTTTCTTGCAAAACCTGTTTATCTAATTCCGCAGTACGAAATATCGAGGCGTTCGGGAGCCGATAAATGCGCCTGACGACCTGCAAGACGACAGCAAGACGACTTGCAAGAGCAGCCGGTCAATCGCCAGACATGGCCTTCCCGGACGGCCGGGGCCGCTCCGGGAGCGAGCCGGATGCGATCAATAGCGATAGTGATCGGGCTTGTAGGGGCCTTGCGCGGGAAGGCCGAGATAGGTCGCCTGCTGCTCGGTGAGCCGGGTCAGCTTCACGCCGATCTTGGCGAGATGGAGGGCGGCCACCTTCTCGTCGAGATGCTTGGGCAGCGTGTAGACGCCGACCGGATATTCGCCGGACTGCTTGGTCCAGAGTTCGATCTGGGCAAGCGTCTGGTTGGTGAAGGAGGCCGACATCACGAAGGAGGGATGGCCCGTGGCGTTGCCGAGGTTCACCAGGCGGCCTTCCGACAGCAGGATGATGCGCTTGCCGTCGTTGAACTCGATCTCGTCGACCTGCGGCTTGACGTTATGCCACTTAAAATTCTTGAGGCCGGCGACCTGAATCTCGGAATCGAAGTGGCCGATGTTGCAGACGATGGCGCGGTCCTTCATGGCGCGCATGTGGTCGAGGGTGATGACGTCGACATTGCCGGTCGCGGTACAGAAGATGTCGGCGCGCGGCGCTGCGTCTTCCATCGTGGTGACTTCGTAGCCTTCCATCGCGGCCTGCAAGGCGCAGATCGGGTCGATTTC
>JBKDZW010000052.1:0-13988 GCA_047971685.1 Rhodoblastus sp. | reverse complement strand
GCGCGCGCCCGTTGCGGGATCGGGCTTGGCGCCGGCGTGAACGGCGAGCGTGGAAAAGCCGGGAGCAAGCGGTTCGGTCATGGGTGGTCCATTCGTTTTAGCGATACGATAGTTCTTCAATGAGAACGGATGGGCGCAGCTAATGGCGCATGCCCAATGGTTGCCGTCTTCGTGCGCGAAAACAATGGGGAAGCGCAGGCATAGGCCGATTTTGAGCGGATTTTGGCTCGATGTCGGGGTTTTGTTCGCCCGGCCGCGTCATAAGCCCGCATAAACAGCGCGCCGGGGCTTTGCAGGAAAGGGGCGGTTCAGGCGACCGCGCGCGCGGGCCGGCCGGGCGTATTCCGGGCTGCGATATAGGCCGTCACGTCGCTTTCGGCGAGGGGCTTGCTGAACAGATAGCCCTGCACCACCGTGCAGCCGAAAGATTTCAACTGCGCGTATTGCTCCGGTGTCTCAACGCCCTCGATCACGCAGTCGAGTTTGAGATTGCGCGCCATGCCGATCATGGTCTTGATGATGTCGCAGGCGAGCGGGGAGGTCTCCATTTCGTTGACGAAACTGCGGTCGATCTTGAGCCGGTCGAGCGGCAGGCGGTGAATGTAGCTGAGGCTCGAATAGCCCGTGCCGAAATCGTCGAGCGAAATATGCGCGCCGATGGATTTCAGGGCGTGAACGGCTTTCAGCGCGCGATCGAAATCGGTGATGAGCGCGGTCTCCGTGATCTCGAAATCTATGCGGCCCGGCGCGACCGGGCCGTTGACGACGATGGCGATGATCTGGGTGAGAGCAGCCTGCGACATGAGATCGCGCGCCGACAGATTGAAGGAGAGCTGTATATTGTCCGGCCAGGTGGCGGCAGCCTTGAGAGCCTTGCACAGCAAGGTGCGCGAGAGCGTGTGGATGATGTCGGAGCGCTCGGCCAGGGGCACGAATTCGCCCGGACTGACAAAGCCGAGCGTGCTGCTGTTCCAGCGCGCCAGAGCCTCGAAGGAAACGATTGCGCCGGTCTCGGCGTCGTGCAGCGGCTGATAGGCGAGGTTCATTTCGGCGTCGAGATCGGCGCGGCGCAGACATTGCTCGACGAGCGAGGCGCCTTTCATGCGCTTCTCATGTTCCTCGTTGAAGACGACGGCGCCGCCATTGCTGTTCTGTTTGGCGAAGTAAAGTGCGTAGTCGGCGCGCTCGTACAGGCGGCGCGGCGTCTCGCCGGCATCGGGAAAAGCGGCAAAGCCGATCGAGGTGGAAATGGCGGCGATGGCGTCGCCGATGGCGAAGGGCTCGCGCGCCGCATCGCAAACGGCGGCGCCGATGTCGAGAACTTCCTTCTCCTCCTTCACCTCTTCGATAATGAGGCCGAACTCATCGCCGCCGAGACGGGCGACAAAGGCGCGCGGACCGGCGACGCGACAAAATCGGGCGGCGCCTTCCATCAGCAGGTGGTCGCCGACGACATGGCCGTAAATGTCGTTGATCGACTTGAAGCCGTCGAGATCGAGCACGCCGATATAGACACGATTTCCATCGTGATTGCGGGCGACCGCCTCGTCCAGCTTTTCAAAGAACTGACGGCGGTTGGGCAGGCCGGTGAGGCTGTCGATATTGGCCAGCCGCGAATTTTCGTCGTTGAGCTGTTGCGCTTCGACCCGCGCGGCGACCATTTCGAGAAAATCCCGGGAGGTTCGCAAAATCACGAATGTCGTGCCGAACAGGATCACGAGCAGGCCCGCGCCGCCGATGACCATGGGTTCGGGCGTAGCGAGCGCAAGCAGGAGCGCGATGACGGGTATGCTGATAATGGATATGGCGAGGGCGGAAATCGGAAAATTGACGAGGCAATGGATCGCCGACAATATCGTCAGTCCGAACACGCCCGCAATCACGCCGCGCATGCCGGGATCGCCGATGAAATAGAGCCGTGCGACCCAGGCCGTGAAAATCGCGGTCAGAACGATGGACGTGACGCCAGCCTCGAGAAGATGGCGCTGCATCATCTCCGGGCCGGCGTTCATCCTGCCCCGCCTGATCCACGTAATCATGCGCAACAGGCTGCCGATGACAAACGCCGTGGGCAGAACGACGGTCATGAACGGCTGGTTCTTGTCGCCACAAACATAGATCGACGCCCCGATGACGGTGGCGATCGTGAAATAGAGAACCGGCGCCAGACGCACATAGGCGGCATATTGCGCACGCACCAATGCCTGGCGAACTTCTGGACGGCTGTGGCTGGCGCCGGCCCAGTTCAAAAACCGATTCATTCGTCCCCCATGGCGAATGACTGACCGCGACTGGCTTATCGCAGAGCGGTATATGATCCTGGGCGGCTTAACTTTTTCTTGCGTCAAGCATGGCTAAGTTCGTGATTTCACATTCATTTTCAAAAACATCGCGGTCGACGCGCCGAAGCGTGATTTGAGGAATTTCATTTTCAAACAAGGGGTTTGAGCGTCGCAGGCAGTGAATGCTCTCTGGCGACTTGCGTTTTCGCACAGTAATTTTGTCATGTTTGCAAATAGCGGATATCAATTTTCCGCATCGTATCGACCGGCGTTCCATGCGCGTCCCGATACGCGCTGCGTGCGCATTTTTGCGTCCGGTGCGGAGCGTTCGCACGCTGGGCCGAGGCAGTTTCAAAACCGCAGGCGCCCGATCCGGGCGTGAGCGCGCATCTCACGCCCTTGCCGGTCGGGGTGTTCAGCTACAACCCGTCGTCGACCCGCAGGTGTCGCATTTCAGGCAGGTGCCGTTGCGCACCAGCGTGAAATTCGCGCATTCCGGGCAGGCTTCGCCCACATAGCCCTTCATGCGGGCTTCCGCGCGCTTTTCGGCGATGAGATCGGAGGAGCTCGGCTGGCTCCAGCCGAGCCGGTCGAGGTCGTGGGCGACTTCGGCCACTTCCAGCGCTACGTCCGGCTTGAGAGCGGTTGCGCCCTCGGTCGCCAGCATGGCCGGCGCCTTGGCGGCTAGCGTCTGGGCGCCGCCTTCCACCACCATCAGGCGATCCGTCTTGGAGCGCACCAGTCCGCGCGACACGAAGGTGGGCGCGGCTTTCGCGCCTTCGGGCGCCTTGCCTTCTCCCTCGCCCTTGCCCATGGCGGCATAGCCGATGTCTTCGGGCGAGACATGGGCGAGGTCGTTGCGTTGCAGATAGGAAATGGCGAGTTCGCGGAACACGTAGTCGAGGATCGAGGTTGCGTTCTTGATCGCGTCATTGCCCTGCACGAAGCCTGCCGGCTCGAAGCGGGTGAAGGTGAAGGCGTCGACATATTCCTCGAGCGGCACGCCATATTGCAGGCCGAGCGAAATGGCGATGGCGAAATTGTTCATCAGCGAGCGGAAGGCTGCGCCTTCCTTGTGCATGTCGATGAAGATTTCGCCCAGGCGCCCGTCCTGATATTCGCCGGTGCGCAGATAGACCTTGTGGCCGCCGACGATGGCCTTTTGCGTATAGCCCTTGCGGCGGTCGGGGAGTTTTTCGCGCGCCTGCACGCGCTCGATCACGCGCTCGACGATCTTTTCCGCAACGGCTGCTGCGCGCGCCGGCGCATTGGAGGCGATGAGATCGGCGATGGCGTCTTCGGCCTCGTCGCTGTCGTCGTCGATCAATTGCGCGTTGAGCGGCTGCGACAGCTTGGAGCCGTCGCGATAAAGCGCGTTCGCTTTCAGCGCGAGCCGCCAGGAGAGCATGTAGCTTTCCTTGCAATCCTCGACCGTCGCGTCGTTGGGCATGTTGATGGTCTTGGAGATCGCGCCGGTGATGAAGGGCTGGGCGGCCGCCATCATGCGGATGTGGCTTTCCACCGACAGATAGCGCTTGCCGATACGCCCGCACGGGTTGGCGCAATCGAAGACCGACAGATGCTCGGCCTTGAGGAAGGGCGCGCCTTCAAGCGTCATCGCGCCGCAGACATGGGTGTTTGCGGCCTCGATCTCCGCCTTGGCGAAGCCGAGGAAGGCGAGCAGGTCGAACGAGGGCTCGTCGAGCTTTTCGGCGGGCGCCTTCAGCTTGTCGCGCAGGAAATCCACGCCGAGAGTGTATTTGTTGAAAACGAATTTGATGTCGAAGGCCGACGCCAGCGAATCCTCGATCGTCTTGATCTTCTCGTCGGTGAAACCTTTCGTGCGAAGGCTCGCATGATTGATGGCCGGCGCATTGGCGAGGCTGGCGTGGCCGACGGCGTAAGCCTCGATCTCGCCGATCTCGGCCTGCGTATAGCCGAGTGTGCGCAGCGCCTCGGGCACGGCGCGGTTGATGATCTTGAAATAGCCGCCGCCCGCGAGCTTCTTGAACTTCACCAGCGCGAAATCCGGTTCGATGCCCGTGGTGTCGCAATCCATGACAAGGCCGATCGTGCCGGTGGGCGCAACGACCGAGACCTGCGCAGTGCGGAAGCCGTATTGCTCGCCAAGCGCCAGCGCCTCGTCCCAGGCCGCTTTCGCGCGGATGGCGAAATCGTCCTGCGGCAGAGCGGCAAGGTCGAGCGGCACGGGATTGACCGAGAGATTCTCGTAGCCCGAGGCTTCGCCATGGGCGGCGCGGCGATGGTTGCGGATGACGCGCAGCATCTGGGAGGCGTTGCGCTTGTAGTCGGCGAAGGGACCGAGTTCCTTCGCCATTTCCGCCGACGTCTTGTAGCTGACCGCCGTCATGATCGCCGAGAGCGCGCCGCAGGTGGCGCGGCCGACGGCTGAATCATAGGACACGCCCGAGGACATCAGGAGGCCGCCGACATTGGCGTAGCCGAGGCCGAGCGTGCGGTATTCATAAGAGAGTCTGGCGATTTCCTTCGACGGGAATTGCGCCATCAGCACCGAGATTTCGAGCACGACGGTCCACAGGCGCACGGCATGCTCGTAAAGCGGCGTGTCGAAGCGGTTGGTCGCGGGATCGCGGAAAGTCAGGAGATTCAACGACGCCAGATTGCAGGCGGTGTCGTCGAGGAACATGTATTCGGAGCAAGGGTTGGACGCAACGATCGGGCCTGCCGCCGGGCAGGTGTGCCAGTCGTTGATGGTGGTGTGGAACTGGATGCCGGGATCGGCCGAGGCCCAGGAGGAATAGCCGACCTTTTCCCAGAGTTCGCGGGCGTTGACGACCTTGTGCGTCTTGCCGTCGAGGCGGCGCGTCAGCCGCCATTCCCCGTCGTTCTCGACCGCGCGGAGAAAGTCGTCGGTGACGCGGATGGAATTGTTGGAATTCTGCCCCGAGACCGTGAGATAGGCCTCCGAATCCCAGTCGGTGTTGTAGGTGTCGAAGTCGATGTCCTTGTAACCCTGGCGCGCGAACTGGATGACGCGCTTGATGTAGCTGTCGGGCACGTCGGCGCGGCGCGCGAGGCGGATTTCGCGCTTGAGGGCGGGGTTCTTCTCGGGGTTGAAGCAATCGTCGCCCGAACCCTCGCAATTGACGGCGGCGCGCATGACCGCCTTCATGTGCTTCCTGACGGTCTTGGAGCCGGCGACCAGCGCTGCGACCTTCTCTTCTTCCTTCACCTTCCAGTCGATGAAATCCTCGATGTCGGGATGGTCGACATCGACCACCACCATCTTGGCCGCGCGGCGCGTGGTGCCGCCGGACTTGATGGCGCCGGCCGCGCGGTCGCCGATCTTGAGGAAGGACATGAGGCCGGAGGACTTGCCGCCGCCCGATAATTTCTCGTTCTCGCCGCGCAGGCGCGAAAAATTGGTGCCGGTGCCCGAGCCGTATTTGAACAGGCGCGCCTCGCGCACCCACAGATCCATGATGCCGCCTTCGTTGACGAGGTCGTCGGCGACAGACTGGATGAAGCAGGCGTGCGGCTGCGGGTGCTCGTAGGAGGACTTGGACCTGGTCAGTCTGCCGGTGGCGTAATCGACATAATAATGGCCCTGGCCGGGGCCATCGATCCCATAGGCCCAGTGCAGGCCGGTATTGAACCATTGCGGCGAATTGGGCGCGGCGACCTGAGCGGCCAGCATGTAACGCAATTCGTCGCAGAAGGCCTGGGCGTCGGCCTCGCTGTCGAAATATTTGCCCTTCCAGCCCCAATAGGTCCAGGCGCCGGCCAGACGGTCGAACACCTGTTGCGCCGTCTTTTCCGAGCCATAGCGCTCGGCGGCGGGCAGGGCGGCCAGAGCCTCCTCGTCGGCGACGGAACGCCACAGGAAGGAGGGAACGTCGTTTTCCTCAACTTTCTTCAGGCGCGCGGGGACGCCGGCCTTGCGGAAATATTTTTGCGCGAGAACGTCGGCCGCCACCTGGCTCCAGCCGGCGGGAACCTCGATGCCGTCGAGCGAGAAGACGATGGAGCCGTCCGGGTTCTTGATCTCGCTCTTGGTCGTCCGGAATTCCAGCCCCGCGTAGGGAGAACGCCCAGCCTCGGTATAACGTCTGTCGATCCGCATCATAGTCCCCTTTGGCGCAGATAATCCCGCGCCGGCTGTTGCTCAGCCCTGCCTGTTCCGTTGGACGCCTGTTGAAAACACACCCGGCCGTTGCCGGCTCTCTAGACCCCCCGGCCGTTGCCGGCTTTTCAGAAACACACCCCGGCGTTGCCGGCTCTGTGGGGAGTCGCAGCCAAATCCGAACGAGGCGCTTGGCTCGCCTGGTTCGATCCGGCTGCGAATGAGACGAGACTATGGCGAGTCGTCGAGCAGCGTCAAGATATTGTGACGCCAATCCCCGGAAGACCCAATATATAGGAAATACCTGTGAATTGTGGGGAAATTTTTAACGATCCCGCGCGTTGGGGTTTCGTGCGAAAAGAGAATCGGCGACGGCCCGGGCGGGCGCAGAAGAGGCCGGACGCCGCCATCGGCAAAGCCGTCGCATTCCCGTCGAATGGCGTTGCGTGAAAAGAGCGGGTTGCGCGGCGGCGCGCCATCGGCCATAGCTGTGCGCAAATTCGGGGCGTACGAAAGCGGCTTTCCGGCTTTTTTCGTGGCCGGCCCCCGTGCTATTCGGATCAGATCGGATCGGGCGCCGATTTTCGCGCGAAACCGGTTCAGGAGGCGAAACCATGCTGTGGCTCCAGCGCTTTTTCACCTGGTGGCAGGGCGGCACCTGGGCCACGTTTTTCTATACATGGCGCAAGGGCGTGCTGGTCGGCCACGACGAACTCGGCAACGCCTATTACAAGGAGCGCAGCGTCAACAAGGCGCTCGGCTTCGAGCGGCGCTGGGTGATCTACAAGGGCGAGAGCGAGGCTTCCGCCACGCCGCCCGGCTGGTACGGCTGGCTGCATCACACCGTCGACACGCCGCCCGGGGAAGAAGACTACAAGCCCTACGAGTGGCAAAAACCGCATCTGCCGAACAAGACCGGCACGGCGGAAGCCTGGCGTCCGCAAGGCTCGCTCTACCGCTCGGGACAACGCCCGGCGGCGACTGGCGATTACGAGGCCTGGACGCCGGGCAACTGAGAAAGTTCTCCCGGTTCAGCCATGATTTGGCCCGCTCCGCCGGGCATTGCGTCCGGGTATGCCGGCAGCTTGTGCCGGCAATCATGCGACTCGTGCTAGAACGCGCGCGCCGATCTGGGATCGGTCGGCGGATGAGAACAAGAATGCGACTCCACTTTACAAAGTCCGTTTTTACGAAATCCGTTTTTCGCGCGGCGCCTCTCGCGCTCGGGTTCGCCCTGGGCGGCGGCGTTCTCTGCGGCCTTCCCGGCGCAGCCCACGCCGACAAGATCAAGCATCCGACCGCCGTATTCGCCGGTCTCGACAAGATCACCGGGCGCATCATCGCCTTCGACGTCGCCATCGACGAAACCGTGCAATTCGGCTCGCTCCAGATCACGCCGCGCGTTTGCTACTCGCGGCCGGCGACCGAGGCGCCCCTGACGGACGCCTTTGTCGAAGTCGACGAATTGCTCGAGGACAAAAAGTTCAAGCGGATTTTTTCGGGCTGGATGTTCGCCGCAAGCCCCGGACTGCACGGCGTGGAACATCCCGTCTACGACGTGTGGCTCACCGATTGCCAAGGCCAGGGCCCGTTGATCCAGACGCCGGCCGAAGCCAAACGCGAGGAGGCGCCGCCGCCCAACGCCGATGTCGTCTCGCCGGGCGTCGAAGCCAAGCCCAAGACGACGAAACGCAAGGTCGAGCCGAAAACGCCGCCTGTGGTGCAGCCCGATATCGGCGCGACGGCGCCTGCCCCGGAAGCCCCGGCGCCGCGCCGCTCCGGGCCAGGCCGCTGGTTTGGCGGCGAAGGCGCGCCAAATGCCGGCCCCGATCCCGCCGGGCGCTGATTCTCAGGCGCGCTCCGGATCTTGGCGCACGCGGTCTTAGAGCGCTTCCGCTTTTCATTGAATCATTGCGGCGCTCTAACTATTTGATTTTCCGCAATTCCGGACGCAAAATCGGTATCCGCTTTTGCTGGAATTGCTCTAAGCCGCCGCGCGGCCTGCGATAAAATCGTCGAGGGCGGCGCTTACCGCAGCGCGCGCGCTTTGCGGCGTCAATTCATGATCGGTGTCGGCGATCAGCTTGGTATAGACGCCGGGCAGGGGCGTCTCGTCATGGCTGCGCGCGCCCAGATGGCGCTCCAGCTCCGAGAGGCCCGGATCGTTCTCGCTATAGATCAGCAGGACTTCGGCGCCGCGCGACGACAATTCGCTGAACCAGCGCTCGACCATGTTGAGGCCGGGCACGCGGCGGCGCAGCGCGTAGGTTGCATCCGTGGCATGCGCCAGCCCGGCCTTCGCCACCTTTTTGGCGAGCGAGAACAAAAGCGCGCGCGCGCCGCCCGGGGCGTTCTCTGCGGCGCCCTCGAAACTGGCGAGCTTCATGGCGATGTCGGCGGCCTTGGTGCGCCGCCAGGCCTCGATCTGCATGGCGTAGGTGGGGCCATAGATGAAGCAGGCCTGGTTGACGAGAGCTATTCTCTTGACGCGCTTGTCCTCGATGGCGGCGTGAAAAGCCTGATAGGCGCCCGAGCAGGCGCCGAACAGCGCGACCTCGCGGATGCCGTTTGAAAACAGCCAGTCGACGGCGGCCTCCACATCGCGCGTAAGGCTGCGGTCGAACAGGGGCGCGCGCTCCGGGCCTTGCGGCGACAGCGAACGGGGCGACAGGGAATCGCCGACGCCGCTCAGGTCCATGCGCAGCGAGGCGACGCCGGATCGGGCGAGGTGGCGCGCCATGTCGACGAACATGCGCGCCCAGCCGATGTGATAGACGCCGCCGGAATTGAGAAAAACAACGGCCTTTTCATGCGCGCCATTGTCCGCCGGCGTGCAAAAAATGCCGACGAGACGATTGGCGGGGCCAAATTGCGCAGCCTCTTCGCGCCAGACATCGGTTGCAAGGGTCGCGCCTTCGGCGCTTGCGTCCGGGGCTGGCCCAACCTTGTGCGTGGCGGTCGCGCCTTCTGCGACGAAATCGACGATGCGGCGGATCGCCTTGACGGGGGCGAGCGCGGCCGTCGGATCGCACATCATTTCGGCATAGCCCTCGAAGGGCTCGACCGTTACGTCGGCGCCCGTTTCGCGCAATTTCTCGGCCAAAGGCGCGCCTTCGGGATTTTGCGAGAGCACGAGGGTTGCGCAATTCCGGGCGCCGGAAATGCGGCGTGAGCCTACCAGTTTCAGGTCGTCCAGCGTGGCGCGCGAAATACGGAAGCCTGCGGCCGAAACGCCATCGAAGGCGTCGTCGTCCGCGCCGGGCTTGCCCTGGAAAATCTTGCTCATGACCTCCAGTTCGCGTTTGAGCGCGCGACCCGAAGCGGGCGGGGCCAGCAGGACGAGACGCGCGGGCTGGATGTCGCGGGCGGCTTCCAGCGCCAGCAGCGCGCCGAGCCTGACGCCTACCAGCGCCACTTCCTCGACGCCGGTCATCTCGACCAGTTTTCGCACAGCTTCGCCGATGTTGCCGAGCCAGGTGGCCACGCGATGCGGGGCGTCGCCGTCTCCTTCGGAATCGGCCGTGCCGCGCCAGTCGAACCGCAGGGTCGGCAGGCCCTGGCGCGACAATTGTTCGGCCAGCAGGCGCAATGAGGAACGCGCGCAAAGATCCTCGAAACCATGCGCGCCGCAGATGATTACGCCGCGCCGGGAGGCGCCGGGATGCAGCCAGCCGCGGCAATTGTCGAAAACGACCGGAATCACGCCAATCTCCCCTGGGCAAGGAGAGCATTATGGCGCGTGTTCGTTAGAACGAAGTGAACGGCTGCAATGCGTTAGAGCGGACGGATGGCGCTGGCGTCCTGACCGCGATGCATGGCGATGGCGATGCGGAAGGAAGTGGCGATGCGCCCGGCCATGGCGGAGACGGCCTCCGAGCCCATCGGGGCCATTTCCTCGTTCGCCGTCTGGTGGAACAGGTCGAGCCAGCGCGAAAAATGCGCGTCGGAAATTTCCGGCAATTGCAGGTGCGGAGGCAGCGGGCGGCCATCGTAGCGGCCGGACTGCAACATGATCGAGGACCAGAAATCCTTGAGCTTGGCGAGATGGGCCGGCCAGTCCTCGATCTCGCGATTGAAGATCGGACCCAGCAATTCGTCCTCGCGCACTCTGGCGTAGAAAGAATCGACCAGCCGGGCGAGCCCCGCCTCGTCGACGCCGGCGGGCGGCTCGAAGCCTGGCGGATAAGCGGTCGCATCGGCCATTCGGTCCTCCTCTTGACGCCCGGCTCGGCGCAGGGCGGCGGCAAATCTCATTCGTATCTAGGCTTTGGTTTGCGATCCCGCGAGATTTCGGCCTGCAACGTTTCGTCGCACCCTCGATACGAAGCCGGATGCGTCCCATTTCGGGACAGGCGCGCGATGGCGCGGATCAAGCGCGCCCGCGATAGGGCGCGACGCCCTGATCGGGCAGCCACAAGCCCTGCGGCGGCGCGCCCGTCTGCCAGAAAACGTCGATCGGCATGCCGCCGCGCGGATACCAATAGCCGCCGATCCTCAGCCAGCGCGGCGCCAGCAGGGCGACGAGATCCTTGGCGACGCGCACGGTGCAATCCTCGTGGAAGGCGCCGTGGTTGCGGAACGAGGCGAGGTAGAGCTTGAGCGATTTCGATTCCACCAGCCATTCGGCCGGCGCGTAATCGATGACAAGCGTGGCGAAATCCGGCTGGCCGGTGACCGGGCACAGCGAGGTGAATTCGGGCTGCGTGAAGCGCGCGAGATAAAGCGTGTCGGGATGCGGGTTTTTCACGCGATCCAGCTCCGCCTCGTCGGGCGAGGCGGGCAGGGCGGCGTGCTGGCCAAGAAGGTTCGGGCCGTCGGCTTGTTTCATGGGAAGGATGGATAGGGCGCGGCGCAGGGCGGATCAAGGCGCGTTCGCGAGGCGATAGCGGCGGCCGCCGAGAAATGAAAGAAATCCTGCGTCTCGCAAGACCTGCAACTGCTGGCGTATTTTTTCGCGGGTATGCCGGTTGCCCGGATAAAGGGACTGAACGTAGCTTTCATACGCATAGACTTCCTGAAGTGTGAACTCAGGTTTGCCGGTCATTTCGACGCATTTCATGACCGCCAGCAGCCATCCGCGCGCGTTGATGCGTTCGTCTCGCAGAAACAGACTGCGCCGCCATTGATGACGAACGCCCTCGACGGATTGCGTTTCCCGATTTCTGACCACGAAAATTTTACCGGCTTCCGGAATGTCCCGCAAAAGTATGTTGCAACCGATCCAGCCTGCCCGGCGCGCAGTTGGCGCGAGCGGCTTTCGTTCTTCGATAACCGCGGGAACGAAGAAATGTTTTGGAATGACGACGAGGCGGAAACGCCGGTTTGTCGCCGCAAACATCCAGTGTCCCCTCCGCTGCATGCTGAATTTGAACAGTCCATACGCTCGTTTTCATCGAGCAGTCTCCCGTATGCAACTATCGAGCACAGCGCTTTCGCTGAACAGATAAAATCTGCGCAGCCTTCCTTCCCGCGACATCCGCGCCGCCTTCCCCTTGAGCCTGCGCCGCAGTAAAAGGCGGCGCACAAGCCCTATCCCTTCTCCAGTCCCGAGGCTGCTCATGACCGACATCATCGACATCCACGCCCGCGAAATCATGGATTCGCGCGGCAATCCGACCGTCGAGGTCGATGTGACGCTTTCGGACGGTTCGTTTGGCCGCGCCGCCGTTCCTTCGGGCGCCTCGACCGGCGCGCACGAGGCGGTCGAACTGCGCGACGGCGACAAGAAGCGCTTTGGCGGCAAGGGCGTTCTCAAGGCCCTCGACAGCGTCAACGACGCCATCGCCGATGCGCTGCTGGGCATGGACGCCATGGACCAGATCGCCATCGACGAGGCGATGATCGCGCTCGACGGCACGCCCAACAAGGCGAAACTCGGCGCCAACGCAATTCTGGGCGTATCGCTGGCGACCGCCAAGGCTGCGGCCGATGCGGCGGGACTGCCGTTGTGGCGCTATGTCGGTGGGGCGCACGCCCGCGTGCTGCCGACGCCGATGATGAACATCGTCAACGGCGGCGTCCATGCCGACAATCCTATCGACTTCCAGGAATTCATGATCCTGCCGGTCGGCGCGCCTTCCCTGAAGGAAGCCGTGCGCTGGGGCGCGGAAATCTTCCACACGCTCAAGGGCGCGCTGAAAAAGGGCGGCCATAACACCAATGTCGGCGACGAGGGCGGCTTTGCGCCGAACCTGCCGTCCGCCGAGGCCGCGCTCGATTTCTGCATGGAGGCGATCAAGCAGGCGGGTTTCAAGGCCGGTAAGGACGTGGTGCTCGGCCTCGATTGCGCGGCGACGGAATTCTTCAAGAAGGGCGCCTATGTCTACGAGGGCGAGGGCAAGACGCGCTCGGTGGCCGAACAGGTCGATTATCTCGCAAAACTCGTCGCCTCATATCCGATCGTCACCATCGAGGACGGCATGTCCGAAGACGATTGGGAGGGCTGGAAGCTGCTCACCGAAAAGATCGGCGGCAAGTGCCAGCTTGTCGGCGACGATCTGTTCGTCACCAACGTCAAGCGGCTTTCGCGCGGAATCAAGGAAGGGATCGCCAATTCCATTCTGGTGAAGGTCAACCAGATCGGCTCGCTGACCGAGACCCTGGCGGCGGTCGAAATGGCGCAGCGCGCGGGCTATACGGCGGTCATGTCGCACCGCTCGGGCGAGACCGAGGATGCGACCATCGCAGACCTGGCGGTCGCCACCAATTGCGGGCAGATCAAGACGGGTTCGCTGGCGCGCTCCGACCGGCTGGCCAAGTACAACCAGCTCATCCGCATCGAGGAAGAACTGGGCGCGCAGGCGGTTTACGCCGGGCGCGGCGCGTTGAAGGCGCTGGCGTAAGGGCTTTTCCTCCCCGCCCGTTTCCGGTCACGGCGTCCCCGCCTGCGCGGACGCCGTGCGCCGGCCGATCAGGATACGGAACAGCGCGTATTGCACGGCGATGGCCACGGCCTTCGCCGCCGGCGCTGCGATAAAGACGAAAAAGCCCCAGAGCTTCGCGTCGCCGCTCAGGGCGGTAGCGACAATGCCCGCGCCGACCGCGAGCATCAGCCCCGCCCACCAATAGCCCGCGACCACGACGAGGTCGGGCGCGTGCTCCGTGACTTTTGCCGGCATGTAGCGCGCCATCCAGCCGCGCTTGAGCATCAGCGCGCCTATGCCGAAATGGGCGAGGCTCGGCTTGATCAGCACGAAGCGCGGGTCGCCCGAGACCAGCGTCGCGCCGCCGAGAAGTATGATGAGGGCGAGGCTGGCGTAGGAAACGACGCCCATGTCGGAGCCGGCGCGTCTGGCCCAGGCGAATTGCGCGATCGCCCCGACAATGGCGACGACGGTCGCGATCAGCACGCTGTCCGACGCCATCCAGACGACGACGAACAGGATCGTGGAGAAGAAATCGCCGGCGAACCGACGGAGCACTACAGACATCGAGGCCTCCGCAGGTCCGGCGTAGACGAGGGAGCGTGTGCGGGCAAGAGCGGCCGCAGCGGATTTACGGGTGACTTGACGGCTTCGCGCGAGTAAACCCTGCCGCCATGACCATGGAAAAAACCTTCGATCCCAAAGCCGTCGAGAGCCGCATTGCGGCCGAATGGGAGG
>JBKDZW010000051.1:0-10140 GCA_047971685.1 Rhodoblastus sp. | reverse complement strand
CTCAATCGTCGAAAGCTGCGCGATCGACGCCGTTTCCGACGAGTATTTCGCGTTTTCCGGCATGGTTGGCCTGTCCGACGAGGCCTTCTTTTTCCATGCGCTCGACGATGGATGCGGCTTTGTTGTAGCCGACGGAGAGGCGGCGCTGGATGTAGGAGACCGAGGCCTTGCGGTCGCGCAGCACGATGTTGACGGCGCGGTCGTAGAGATCGGTCGAATCGTCTGAGCCGTAATCGCCGCCCGCTGCGCCGGCGTCGCCATCCTCGCCGTCCTCGTCCTCGCAGGTGATGGCGTCGAGATAGTCGGGCGCGCCCTGCGTCTTGAGGTGGGCGACGACTTTCTCGACCTCGTTGTCCGAGACAAAGGGGCCGTGGACGCGCGAAATCCGGCCGCCGCCGGCCATGTAGAGCATGTCGCCCTGGCCGAGCAATTGTTCGGCGCCCTGCTCGCCCAGAATGGTGCGGCTGTCGATCTTCGAGGTCACCTGGAAGGAAATGCGCGTCGGGAAATTCGCCTTGATCGTGCCGGTGATGACATCGACCGAGGGGCGTTGCGTGGCCATGATGAGGTGAATGCCGGCTGCGCGCGCCATCTGGGCGAGACGCTGGATCGCGCCTTCGATATCCTTGCCTGCAACCATCATGAGGTCGGCCATTTCGTCGACCACGACGACGATATAGGGCAGGGGATCGAGGGACATGTCCTCCTGCTCGTAGATCGCTTCGCCGGTTGCGCGGTCGAAGCCGGTCTGGACCGTGCGGGCGATGGTTTCGTTCTTGCGGGCCGCTTCGGCGAGGCGGGCGTTGAAACCGTCGATGTTGCGCACGCCCAGCTTCGACATTTTCTTGTAGCGGTCCTCCATCTCGCGGACCGCCCATTTGAGGGCGACAACGGCCTTTTTCGGATCTGTCACGACGGGCGTCAGCAGATGGGGAATGCCGTCGTAGACCGAGAGTTCGAGCATTTTGGGATCGACCATGATGAGGCGGCATTGCTCGGGCTTGAGCCGGTAGAGCAGCGACAGGATCATGGTGTTGATGGCGACGGATTTGCCGGAGCCGGTGGTGCCGGCGACCAGCAGATGCGGCATGCGCGCGAGATCGACGATGACGGGTTCGCCGCCGATGGTCTTGCCCAGCGCAATGGCGAGGCGGTGTTTGGAGCCCTCGAAATCGGCCGAGGCCAGGAGTTCGCGCAGATAGACGGTTTCGCGATCCTGATTGGGCAGTTCGACGCCGATGGCGTTGCGGCCCTGAACGACGGCGACACGCGCGGAAATCGCCGACATGGAGCGGGCGATGTCGTCGGCAAGGCCGATCACGCGCGAAGATTTCACGCCAGGAGCAGGCTCCAGCTCGTAAAGCGTGACGACAGGCCCGGGCCGCACATTCACGATCTCGCCCTTCACGCCGAAATCGTCCAGAACCCCTTCGAGCAAACGCGCATTCTGGGCCAGCGCATCCTCGGAAATTTTTTTCGCGGCTCTGCGGGCTTCGGCCAGAAGTCCAAGCGTTGGCGGTTGATAGCGATCCCGCTCGAACAGGCCAGGCTGGGTTTCCTTGTTCGCCCGGCGTCCCTGTTTCAGTGGGCCGGCCGGTTTGGCCACCGCAACCGTCGAGGCGGGCGGGAGGTCTGTTGCATTGTCGCCTGCCCCCAATGCTTGGCCGATTGGGGCGAGGTTCAGCGTCCGATCTGGACTGGCAGCGGGTTCATCGCCAGAAAAGCGCGGCTCTACACGGCGATTGGGAAGGGCGTTTGCAGCGGGCGCGGGCTTGTTGCGGCCTCTCGGCAGAGACCTGAAGTCGAGCTTGCGCATTTGGCGCAATGCGCCGTTCTTCAGCGCCAGCATCCCGTGCAGGGCCGCGCCAATGGAGACCAGCGCGGTTCCGGGCTCGTCGTCGAAATCGATATCGTCCGCTCTGCGAATCTTTCCCTTGGCGGGTTTGGGCGATGGCGCGGATTCGGTCTCAAGTTTCTTCGCGCCGCTGCAGGCAGCCGCCAGACACAGGATGGCGCTGGCGGCCAATAAGAGAGTCGCCGCCATCATGCCGATCGGGGCGTCGCCCGTCGTCCAGCGCGCGAGCATGGCAAGACCGTCGCCAATCATGCCGCCGAGGCCGGTTGGCAGAGGCCAGCGGTCCGGCGGCGGCAGCATGGAGGCAAGTCCGGCCGAACTCACAGCGCCCAGAAGCCAGAGCCCGATTCGCGATTTCGGACGGTCGAAGCCGTGGTCGACAACCAGACGCCAGCCAAGGAGCGCGGCAGGCGCAAGCAGGGCGACGGAGGCAATGCCGAAAATCTGCGTGAGCAGATCGGCGGCAATGGCGCCGCGCTGACCCAGAAGATTTCGGATCGGACCGTCTGTCGCGTGATTGAGACTGGGGTCGCGCGTCGACCATGTGGCCAGCGCAAGACCGGTCAGAATCACCGCCGCGACAAGAGCGACGCCAACAACCTCGGCCATCCGCCGCGACAGGAAAAGTCGGGCGTTGGCTGGGAAGCCGCTGACAAAGGCTGAGTAGCCCGGGTTGCGCATTAAATTT
This sequence comes from Rhodoblastus sp., assembly GCA_047971685.1. Lineage (GTDB taxonomy): Bacteria > Pseudomonadota > Alphaproteobacteria > Rhizobiales > Beijerinckiaceae > JAJXWB01. Next base: position 7,597 of record JBKDZW010000051.1, on the reverse strand, counting down.
CCGACGCTGCTTTGAAAACGGATCGTTCGACCTGTCGATGCAGCCTAGAAAACCGGAGTTAAGGAGCAATTAACCTTGCGGGCTCCTTACTCTCATGGCCTGACGGCCCGCGCTCCCTATTGGTGGAGCGCTTCGCCATGCAGAGCAAGATCGAGACCCATACGCTCGTCATCGGTATTGGCGCGCAGACCAATCATCAGATCGACCGCCTTGAGCGAAAGCCAGGTGCCGATCAGACACCAGACCGCGACGATAACCACGCCAACGGCCTGAATCAGCAATTGGCGCGGCGCCCCTTCCAGGAGCCCGGAGACGCCGGCCTCCGAACCGGACGCGCTGACGGCCGCCGTTGCAAAGACGCCTACCAGGATCATCCCGCAAATTCCGCCCACGCCGTGGACGCCAAAGACGTCAAGCGAATCGTCGTATTTGAAACGGGCCTTCACCCGGGTGCAGAAATAATAGCAGACCGCGCCCGCAATCGCGCCGATCACGACGCCATGCCATGGCAGGACGTAGCCCGAGGCCGGCGTAATAGTGCCAAGTCCTGCAACAGCGCCGGAAATAACACCAAGCACAGAGGGCTTGCCGCGCTCGACCCATTCCAGCGCACTCCAAACGACAGCGCCGGAGGATGCGGCAAGATGTGTAGCGACAATTGCGAAAACAGCGCGCGAGCCGGCGCTCAAGGCCGAGCCGCCGTTGAAGCCGAACCAGCCCACCCACAGGAGCCCGGTGCCGATCACCGCCATCGAAAGATCGAAGGGCGCGAGATTCTCGCGCCCAAAGCCCTGACGCGGTCCCAAAACGAAAGCCGCGACCAGTCCGGCGACGCCTGCATTGATATGAACGACGGCGCCGCCGGCAAAATCTATGACGCCCATGGCGCCAAGAAAGCCGCCGCCCCAGACCCAGTGGGCCGACGGAACATAGACGACGAACAGCCAGAACACGGAAAACAGGAGAAAGGCCGAAAACTTGAGGCGATCAGCAACCGCGCCCGCCACCAGCGCGCAGGTGATGACGGCAAATGTCATCTGATAGGCGGCAAACAGAAGCTCAGGAATCGTTTTGGCAAGAGGACTGATGGTATCCATGCCAATGCCGATAAAAAAAACACGACCCAATCCGCCGATCCACGGACCATCGCCATGGAAGGTCAGGGAATAGGCGACCAGAAACCAGAGGATGGAAACAAGCGCGGTTGCCGCAAAGCTTTGCGCCATCGTCGCCAGGACATTCTTTTTGCGCACCATGCCTGCGTAAAACATGGCAAGGCCTGGGATCGTCATCAGCAAAACGAGCGCCGTCGCTGCGATCATGAAGCCCGTATCGGCCGGACTGATGGCGGACTGTTCCGTTGCGAATGCAAGCGACGGGGTCAGAATCAGCGTTAGCGTGGCGGCAAGGCCCGCGCGGAGGGATAGTTTTTCCATATGCCTGAGTTTCTGCCGACGTTAGAGAGCAGGCAGATCAAAATGGCATCGCCAAAGCCGGCGCAATATGGCTTCTGCCTAAATTATAGGCGATGTGCCTGCTGCCTAATCGGCCGTTATATCTGTCTGGCTTCTTCAACCAGCATGATGGGAATGCCGTCGCGGATCGGGTAAGCCAACTTGGCGGCCTTTGAAATCAATTCGCTGCGCGCGGAATCAAACTCCAGCGTCGTCTTGGTCAGCGGGCAGACCAGAATTTCGAGCAAGCGCGGGTTTATAGACGATTTCTCGTCATGCGCGGCGCGCGCCGGCGTCCCCGGACGATTTTCCGGCATCGGCGATTCCGATATCGAGGATTCCGACATTCAGGAGCAATCCTTCAATGCAGCGGCGGTCGTTTGTCGCTGCCTGCCAAGTCCATTTCGGCAATTGCGACGAGCGCCGCAGCGCGGGCGCGCAGATCCCTGGCTTCCAGCAGCGCCTGCTTTTCCATTATGCCGAACGGCGACATCATGCACAAAGAATCGACGAGAACCTTGTCCGATAGTTTGGCGATGGCTTCCCAATCCACATTGATCTCGTTGCGTTTCGCATAGATGCGCAATGCCGAGAGGACGGCGTCGCGATCAATGGCGTGAGCGTCTTCCGTCTGTGACAGGTCGAGTGAAAAGTCGGCGTAATCGAGATTAAAGACGCGAAATGGCGTATCGCGCTCCATTTCGGCGCCAATCCTGAACCGGCAGACCCCTTCCAGGGTTATGAAGTAGCGGCCGTTGCCGGTTTCGGCGAATTGCGTGATCCTGCCAGCGCACCCCACCGCGCACAGTTCTGGTTTGGCGTCGTTTACGGCGTCGGGCAGCGGCTGGATCATGCCGATCAGGCGGCGCCCGGCAAGCGCGACGTCGACCATCGCAAGATAGCGTGGCTCAAAAATATTCAGCGGCAGATTCGCCTGCGGCAGCAGGAGGCAGCCTGCCAGCGGAAATACCGGCAATTCGCGGGGTAATTCCGCGATACCGAGGTATGGCCGATTCATCGCCAAATCCGCTCCTGTCGATCAGCTCAGGAAAAAAGCATGGCCGATAATTTTCGGCGCGCGGCCTTGGTTGCCGGATCGACAGGCCCCCACACCTCGAAAAATTGCAGCAATTGTTTGCGTGCGCCGTCTTCGTTCCAGTTGCGGTCGCGTTTGATGATGGCGAGCAGCAGATCGGCTGCGCCCTCGCGATCATTGCCGCCGTTCAAGGCAAGCGCCAGATCGAACCGGGCCTGAAAATCGTCGGGCGCCTCGGCGACTTTCCGGCGAAGGCTCGCCACATCGCCGACGGCGCCAGATTGCGAGGCGACTTCAAGGGCGGTAACGATCTGCTTCAGAGCCGGGTCGGTCTGCAGCGCCTCCGGCAAGGCTTGAAAAATCGCATCGACCCGCTCTGTCTCACCGAGCGCGAGCATGGCGCGCAGATATATGGCTATCGCCTTTGCATTCTCCGGTTCGTCCGCAAGCGCCTGCTCCGCCAGTTGGAGCGCCTGGCCGGCATCGCCGGCCTCAAGCGCCGCTTCGGCTTCGGCCAGCGCTTGGCCGCTGGCCCCAAGGGGACCCAGCAGACGCTCGAGAAACGCCACGATCTGGCTTTCCGGGAGCGCGCCGACAAAGCCGTCGACAGGCTGGCCGCGCTGGAAAGCGATAACGGCGGGAATCGATTGAATTCCAAGCTGTTTGGCGATCTGCGGGTGGTCGTCGATATTCATCTTGACGAGGCGCGCCTTGTCGCCTGCCGATTTGACGGCGCGCTCCAGTATGGGAGCCAATTGTTTACAGGGTCCGCACCAGGGAGCCCAGAAATCGACGAGAACCATGCGTTGCATGGACGCGGACAAGACATCCGTGCGGAAAGTGGCCGTCGATGTCTCGCTTACACCGGCACTGTCGATCTCTGCCGATCCAGCATCCATGACCCAGCTCCTTATAGCCGGCATATTGCCGCCAAACCGAGGACATAAGTGCCATTTGCCCTTGTCGCAACCTCTGTATCAGAAGCGGTTGCATTATTCGGAGCTTTGCGGCATATAGCGCGCGCCGACGCTGTCGGCGACGGATGCGGGTGTAGCTCAGGGGTAGAGCACAACCTTGCCAAGGTTGGGGTCGAGGGTTCGAATCCCTTCGCCCGCTCCAAATGATCGATTGTCCCCAGATCGATTGTCCCCAGTTTGATTGCATGCGAGCAAATCGCATTGCCTTCCTGAGAACCACAAACCGATGTTGCGCAAGCCGTCGCCCTGCGCCTAACATCCTATACATGGTCAAGCTCCTCCATTCGATCAGATCTGCGCGCAGCGACGACGCCACTGCAATAGCGGCGGTGCATGACGCAGCCTGGCGCGAGGCCTATAACGGCATTATTCCGGGCAAGACGCTTGCATCCATGATCAACAGGCGGGGGCCCGCCTGGTGGATGGCGGCAATCCGCGGCGGATCGCGGATTCTTGTTCTCGAATTCGACGGCCAGGTGGTCGGCTATACGAGTTTCGGACATAACCGGGTGGCGGCGATGCCTTATGCCGGTGAAATTTTCGAACTTTACCTCGTCCCGGAATATCAGGGCCTGGGATTCGGCGGCCGCCTTTTCGCCGCCGCCCGCCAGGAGCTTGCGGCGAAAGGCTATCTTTCGACTATCGTATGGGCGCTTGCCGATAACGAGCGGGCCCTACGATTTTACGAGAACCTGGGCGGCGCCGAGGTCTGGCGCGCAACCGAACGATTCGGTAACGATATTCGGGCGCGGGTCGCTTTTGGCTTTGCGGCGAACTGATGCGCGACGCATAGTTCGCAACCGTATTCAGCAACAGGAGTTCAGATGCGCCTCGACGCCATTTCGATCGGGACGAATCCGCCGCACGAAGTCAATGTCGTCATCGAAGTGCCGATTGGCGGTGAGCCGATCAAGTACGAGATGGACAAGGCGGCGGGAACGCTGATCGTCGACCGGTTTCTTTATACGCCGATGCGTTATCCCGGAAATTACGGCTTTATCCCGCATACCCTGTCGGAAGATGGCGACCCCTGTGACGTGCTTGTCGCCAACACGCGGCCCATCATTGCGGGCGCGGTGATTTCCGTGCGGCCGATTGGCGTATTGCGGATGCGCGACGAGGCGGGCGGCGACGAGAAAATCGTGGCGGTGCCGTGCTCCAAGCTGACGAAGCGCTACGACAAGGTGCAGAATTATACGGATATGCCGCCGATCTCCATTCAGCAGATTGAACACTTTTTCAGCCATTACAAGGATCTCGAACCTGGAAAATGGGTCGAGTTCGCCGGCTGGGGCGACGCGGAAATGGCGCGCAGCCTGATCGTGGAAGCCATCGAACGGGCAAACAAGCAAAAAGCCTGAGGACTCGCGTCACTTACGGTGGAGCAGGAACACAGCCTGCTCCCCGAACAGATTCCATAGCCACCATGGCGCATTGACGCGCATCTTTGCGCCATATCGGTCAAGCGCGACGGCGCGGTCGATCGAGGCGCCGAGTTCTTCGACCAACAGCACGAAATCGCCAATCGTACACAGGTGTATGTTGGGCGTGTCGTACCAGGAATAATTCAGCGAATCCGTCTGCGGCATGCGACCGCTGAACATGAGCTGCGACCGTACGCGCCAGTGACCGAAGTTCGGGAAAGAGACGATGGCGCGCCGTCCGATTCGCAGCATGCGCTCCAGAACCTGTTTGGGCTGCCGCGTCGCCTGCAAAGTCTGGGACAGGATGACATAGTCGAAAGCGTCGTCGGGATAGTTGACCAAATCGGTATCGGCGTCGCCCTGAACGACGGACAACCCCTTGGCGACGCACAGGTTGACGCCGGTTTGCGACAATTCGACGCCGCGCCCGTCGACATTGCGGGTGCGTGTCAGGATTTCGAGCAGGGCGCCGTCGCCGCAACCGACGTCGAGCACCCGCGTTCCTGGTTCGACCATGTCGGCTACCAGGAGGAGATCGACGCGCGCGGCTGTCTGCGGATTCAAGTCTGTCATTTCGTGGCGACGGCGCCTGGTTGCGAGAGGCCGCGTGCGTTTGCCGCAGCGTCGAGAAAACCGCGTGTGGTGGCCATGAAATCGGGCTCGTCGAGCAAAAAGGCGTCGTGACCCTTGTCGGTTTCGATTTCGACGAAGGATACGGGCAGCGCCGCCGCGTTCAGGGCATGCACGATCGTGCGTGCGTCGGATGTGGGATAAAGCCAGTCCGACGTAAAGGATACAACGCAAAACCGCGTCTTTGCGCCGGCGAATGCGCGCGCAAGCGCGCCGCCGTAATCGGCCGCCAGATCGAAGTAATCGCAGGCGCGGGTGACGTAGAGATAGGAATTTGCGTCGAAACGGTCGACGAAGCTCGATCCCTGATAGCGCAGGTAATTCTCGATCTGGAAATCGGCGTCGAACGAAAAGGTCGGCGCGGCGCGATCCTGCAATTTGCGGCCGAACTTCCGCTGCAAGGCGCCCTCGGAGAGATAGGTGATGTGGGCGGCCATGCGCGCCACCGCCAGGCCCTTGACCGGGCGCGCGCCAAATTCGTGATATTGCCCACCGCGCCAGTCGGGGTCGGCCATGACGGCCTGCCGGCCGACTTCGTGGAACGCGATATTCTGCGCCGAGTGCTTTGACGCCGTTGCAATGGGGAGAGCCGAAAACACACGATCAGGATAGCTCGCAACCCATTGCAGAACCTGCATGCCGCCCATTGAGCCGCCTGCAACGCAAAAAAGCGTCTCGATCCCCAGATGGTCGATCAACATCGCCTGCGCGCGCACCATGTCGCGGATGGTGACGACCGGGAGGTTGAGACCCCAGGGATTTCCGGTTTCCGGATCTGTCGAGGCAGGGCCCGTCGAGCCCATGCAGCCGCCGATGACATTTGAACAGATAACAAAATAGCGGTCGGTGTCGATAGGACGTCCCGGACCCACCATGACGGACCACCAGCCGGGCTTGCCGGTCAGGGGATGTGTGTTGGAAACGTGCTGGTCGCCGGTGAGCGCATGGCATACCAGAATGGCGTTGGAACGCGCCTCGTTGAGAACGCCGTAGGTCTGATATGCGATGGAGAGCGGCGTCAGAGACGGGCCTGCGTCCATGGCCAAAGGCTGATCCCGACCAAAACGCGCAACCAGACTGCTCGGACTGTCCGCTTCTTGTAGGCTAACGATCGCCACTTCCTGAGCTCCGCCGCAGCCTGTTCGATATGTCGAACATTATGTACGGCGAGAAGAACCTTTTTTGCGTTGCAAAGTCAAGCGCCAGTCTATGCCTGCTCCGCGCTATCCATCCTTGCCTCCCTCGATTAAGACAGGCGGGACCGTGGATGGACCCATGACCAGCGAACCCAAGGACCGCGCCGCGCAAGAACTTCTGGCGTTGCGTGAAAATATCGACCGGATCGACGAGAAAGTGCACCGCCTCCTCATGGAGCGCGGCTCGATCATCGAGAACCTGATCGCCACCAAGGCGCGTCAGGGCGGCGGCTCCGCATTCCGGCCGGGGCGCGAGGCCGAGATGATGCGGCGGCTGGTCCAGCGCCACGCCGGGCTTCTGCCGCTCGACACGATCGAAAGCATATGGCGCACCATCATCGGCACGTTCACTTACGTCCAGTCCCATTATTCGGTCCATGTCGACGTTTCCGCGGGCGACGCGGCCATGCGCGATTCCGCGCGGTTCCATTTCGGGTTCACCGTACCCTATGCGCCGCATCACGGCCCGCAGGCTGTTATAGATGCGGTCGAGGGATCGGTTGGCGATCTAGGGCTGCTGCGCGTCGCCAGCGGCGTTAGCGACGGCGCCTGGTGGTCGCGTCTGACGGGCCCGAAAACGCCGAAAATCATTGCGCGCCTGCCCTTTGTCGACCGTCCCGATCATCCCGCCGGCATCCCGCTGTTTGTGGTGTCGAAGCCGTTGGCGGAGACGGCCGCGATCGACGTTCAGCTTTCTGCGGCGCGGCTCGATCGATGGCGCGACGCGCTGCCGGGCGCCATTGCCCTCGCCGGTGGCCAGTTGGTCGGTAATGCTGTCGATGAACGGGGTCTGTCGGTGCTTATGGGCTTTCCCGGCCAAGGCGGGCTTGACGCCGCTCGAGGCGCGCTTGAGGCCATCGGGCTCATGACGGCCGAGCCT
>JBKDZW010000050.1:0-16089 GCA_047971685.1 Rhodoblastus sp. | reverse complement strand
TCGGGCATATCGCCTGGGAAGCCGCGGGCCGGCGCAAATGCGTGACCTTGCAGCTTGAAAACCAGTTTCTCGCCGCCGTCCGCTCCGGCGATTTCGTGGAATGCGACACCGAAATCGTGCGCGCCGCCAGAACCGTGATCTTTATACGCGGCGTGCTGAAGGTGAAGGGCCGCCCTGTGATGGCGGCCCACGGCATCTGGAAGGTAATAGAATAAGGCGCGCAAAATTTCCTGGTTATGTCCGCCTGCGCCGGTTCGCCCTGCTGCGCCAGACGCGATAACGCGCGGCAAGCACGCGCCATTTTTCGGCGAGCCGGCGGTTGGCGCGTTCGGCGACCGGAAAATCCAGCGCCAGAACAGCAAGCCCGAGCGGGATCATCCAGAAGCCAAGAACGGGCAGAAATCCGAAACAACCCAGGATAATCAATATCGTGCCCAATGGCGGGCGCAGCCAGCGCCATCTGGGATGCTTGAGCCATTCGGGGATCATCGGTCCGTCTCGCGCATTGTCCAGATGTAGGACAGGCGCACGAAAACGCAATTCGCCGGCAAACGCGCCCTGCGGGCGCTACTCGGGATGAAGGCGCGGGCCTGGGACGACCTTTCAGATTCCCATCTGGCGCGCGGCGAGGTCTTTCATGATCTCCTCCGCGCCGCCGCCGATGGCGTTGACCTTCACCTCGCGATAGATGCGCTCCACTTTCGTGCCGCGCATAAAACCCATGCCGCCGTGAATCTGCACGCCCTCGGAGGCGCAGAAGGCCATGGTCTGCGTCGCCTGGTTTTTCAGCATGGCGATTTCGGCCGCCGGCTTCTCGCCCTGCTCGACGCGCCAGGCCAATTGCTCGAGCCAGGCCTGCGTGGCGTTCACGCGCATCGCCATATCCACGATCTTGTGGCGCACCACCTGCTGGTCGGCGAGCCGCCCGCCAAACACTCTTCGCTCGCGCGCCCAGGCGATGCTTTCTTCCACACATACACGCGCAAACCCCGTGCAGCCGGCGGCCATGCTGAGACGCTCGGAATTGAAATTGAGCATCACATAGCGAAAGCCCTTGTTCTCCTCGCCGATCAGGTTTTCCACGGGAACCCGGACATCGTCGAAGAACAATTGCGCGGTGTCGCTCGCCCACCAGCCCATTTTCTTGAGCGGCTGCTGCGTGAAACCCGGCATGCCGCGCTCGATCAGCAGAAGCGAAACGCCGCTTGCCCCCGGTCCGCCGGTGCGCACCGCAACCGTGTAAAAATCTGCTCGCACGCCCGATGTGATGAACATTTTCGAGCCGTTGACGATGTAATGATCGCCCTCGCGCCGCGCCGTGGTCTTGAGTTGGGCGACATCGGAGCCGCCCGAAGGTTCCGTGATCGCCAGCGCGGAAATTTTTTCGCCCGCCAGCACCTGAGGCAGCACGCGCTTTTTCATGGCCTCTGAGCCCACGGCAAGGATCGGCGGCGAACCGATCGTGTGGCTGTTCAGGCTCGCCGAAACGCCGCCGCACGCCGCCCGGGAAAGTTCCTGCGACAGCACGATGCGATGGAACTGATCGCATGGCGATCCGCCATATTCTTCCGGATAACCAAGGCCAAGCAGGCCGACATCGGCCGCCTTCTTGTAGAGTTCGCGCGGAAACGTCCCGGCCTCGTCCCATTCGTCGACGAAAGGCGCAATCTCCTTGTCGACGAAGCGCCGGGCGGTCTCGCGAAAAGCCTCGTGGCTCTCGTCGTAATAGGGGCTCTTCGTGTCAGTCATCGTCGTCTCCATCCCGTCATTGCAGGGAGCGTTCCACGAAGCCGGCGGCAACCGGCTTCCGGCGGGCCCGCAATGACGCCGCCTGTTTTCCTTACGAAGCTTCCGAGGCCAGTTCCGCCAGCACCTGACGGGTGGCGACCTGATCGCCTTCCTTCACCGACACGCGCTCCAGCAGGCCGTCGCGGGCGGCGACAATCTCGTGCTGCATCTTCATTGCCTCGAGGATGACGACGCGCTGGCCTTTTTTCACATTCTCGCCGGCTTGAGCGAGCACGGCGACAATGCGCCCGTTCATCGGCGCCACCATTCGCCCGCCGCCATCGCGCTCGGCGGAACTCCGTATCTCGTGTGAGATCTCGCGCGCCGAAATCTGCGCGCCATCCGTCTCGATGAACACGGTCGCCCCGTCGAAAGCGTAACGTGCGCTCGCCTGCACGCCGCCGATCGCATAGCGCAGGATCGGGGCCTCGTTCGATACGATCTCGATATCCATCGTCTCGCCGCCAACCGAAACGCCGTAAGCAGCGTCTCCGCGAGAAACCAGCGCCACGGAGATTTCGGTTTCGCCCACCATGAGCTTCAGCGGCTTGGCGAAGGCGCCTGAAGAATCCCAGCCCGACACCAGCGGGGCAAGCTGGCGCGCGCTGCGCGCGTAGAGAAGCGTTGCGGCAAGCCCCAGCAGGCGCGGCGCGGGCGCCTTCACGGCCATCGCCTCGGAACCGGCGGCGAAATGCGCGCCGATAAAGCCGGTCGTCGTCTCGCCGCCGATGAATACGGCGTGATCGAGCAGCGCCGTCAGAAACGCCTTGTTGTTGGGAAGCCCGAACAACAAGGTCTCGTCCAGCGCGCGCACGAGACGCCGCCGCGCTTCCTCGCGCGTGCGCCCATGCGCGATCACCTTGGCGATCATCGGATCGTAGAAGGGCGAAATTTCCTGGCCCGATCTTATGCCATGATCGACACGTACGCCCTTGCCTTGCGCCGGCGCCCACAAAAACACCGTTCCGCTTTGCGGTAGAAAATTCTTCTCGGGCTCTTCCGCATAAAGGCGCACCTCGATGGCGTGGCCGGCAAAACGCACGTCCTCCTGCGTGAGCGGCAGGACTTCCCCGGCCGCCACGCGCAATTGCCATTCCACGAGATCGAGCCCGGTGATTTCCTCCGTTACGGGATGCTCAACCTGAAGCCGCGTGTTCATTTCGAGAAAATAGAATTCGCCATCCGCCCCGAGCAGGAATTCGACCGTTCCTGCGCCGCGATAGGAAATGGCCTTGGCGGCGGCCACGGCCGCAGCCCCCATTTTCTCGCGCAAGGCGGGCGAGACCGCAGGCGAGGGCGCCTCCTCGATCACTTTCTGATGGCGGCGTTGCGCCGAGCAATCGCGCTCGCCCAGATGAATGACATTGCCATGCGCATCGCCGAACACCTGCACTTCGACATGGCGGGCATCGACGACGGCTTTTTCCAGAATGAGTTCGCCCGAGCCGAAAGCGTTCTGCGCCTCCGAGCGCGCGGTCGAAACGGCGTCGGCGAAATCCTGCCCTCGCGTGACAAGGCGCATGCCGCGCCCGCCGCCGCCCGCCGCCGCCTTCACCATGATCGGAAAGCCGATGCGCTGCGCCTCTGCGGCAAGGACGCTATCGCTCTGGTCGGCGCCCTGATAGCCGGGCACACAGGGAACGCCCGCCTCTATCATCAAGCGCTTGGCGGCGGCCTTGTTGCCCATCGCGCGGATCGCTTCCGGCGTCGGCCCGATGAATACGATCCCCGCCTCTCCGCAAGCGGCGGCAAAGGCGTCGTTCTCCGACAGAAAGCCGTAGCCCGGATGCACGGCGTCCGCGCCTACGCGCCTGGCGGCCTCGACGACCGCGGGAATGCTCAGATAGGATTCAGATACTGGCGGCGGGCCGATCCGCACCGCCTCATCCGCCTCGCGCACATGCAGCGCATTCGCATCGGCGTCGGAATAGACGGCGACCGTGCGATAGCCCATGTCGCGCGCCGTGCGCATCACCCGGCAGGCGATTTCGCCGCGATTGGCGACAAGGATTTTGGAGAAAGTCGTCACGATAACCTCTTGCTCGGATTTCGCCGCAAGCCCGCCGTTGCGAGACGCGAAGCAATCCATCTCCGAAACTCGTTCCAGATGCAGCGATGGTTGGATTCGCCGTTTCGCTTCGCAATGACGGCGCGACCATCTGACCTATTTTTTCCTGCGCTCGTCCTCCGGCGCAATGCCCAGCATTTTGGACAGGATCATCAGCATTACCTCGTCGGCGCCGCCGCCAATGGAGGCAAGGCGCGAATCCCGATAGGAGCGGCTGACCGGCGTCTCGTTCATGAAGCCCATACCGCCCCAATATTGCAGGCAGGAATCGGTCACTTCGCGACCAAGGCGCCCGGCTTTCAGCTTCGCCATCGAGGCGAGCTTGGTGACATCCTCGCCTTCGAGCATGAGTTCGCAGGCCCGATAACAGAGCGAACGCAGCAGCTCGACCTCCGTCTGCAATTCGGCGAGACGGAAATGAACCACCTGATTGTGCAGCACGGGCTTGCCGAAAATCTCGCGCTGGCGCGCATAATCTATCGTTGCGTTGATAATGCGCTCCTTGCCCTTGAGGCTGGAGACCGCGCCCCACAGGCGCTCCTCCTGGAACTGCACCATCTGATAGGTGAACCCCTTGCCTTCCTCGCCGACGAGATTGCGTTGCGGCACGCGCACATTGTCGAAGAAGATTTGCGCGGTGTCGGACGAATGCATGCCCATCTTGTCGAGTTTGCGCGCGATCTCGACGCCCTTGGTTTTCATCGGCACGCAGATCAGCGACTTGTTGCGGTGAACGGGGCCTTCGGACGTATTGGCGAGCAGGCAGATCCAGTCGGCCTGCGTACCGTTGGTCGTCCACATCTTGCCGCCGTTGATGACGTAATCGCCGCCTTCCTTCTTCGCGGTCGTTTTCACGGAAGCGACATCGGAGCCCGCGCCAACCTCGGATACGCCGAGACAGGCGACATAATCGCCGGAAATGGACGGCGCCAGAAATTCGCGGCGCACCTCGTCGGAGCCAAAGCGCGCGAGCGCCGGCGTCGCCATGTCGGTCTGCACGCCAATCGCCATCGGCACGCCGCCGCAATTGATCTGACCGAGTTCTTCGGCAAAGGCCATGGCGTAGGAATAGTCGAGGCCGGAACCGCCGAATTCGACTGGCTTGTTCAGGCCGAGAAACCCGAGCTTGCCCATTTTCCCGAACAATTCATGTGCGGGGAAAATGCCGGCCTTCTCCCATTCGTCGACATAAGGATTGATATCGGACGCAATGAACTTCGTAATGCTGCGCCGGATTTCGTCATGCTCGGGCGTGAATTTCATTGTGTCATCCTCACATGCGTGCGACGCCGAAGGTCGTGTGACGCAACGGCCGCTGGTCGCCTTCGCGGCAGATCGACAGGCAGAAGGCCAGAACTTTCCGCGTGTCGCGCGGGTCGATAAGGCCATCGTCCCACAGGCGGGCGGTGGCGTAGAGAGAGGTCGTCTCGCCCTGCATGCGGTCGGCTATGCTCTTTTCCATCGCCGCGAGCTTGTCGTGCTCGACCGGTTTGCCTTCGCGCCTGAGCTTGCCCTCCGTCACGATCGACATGACCTTGGCGGCCTGTTCCGGCCCCATCACGGCGATGCGGTTGTTCGGCCAGGCGAGAATGAAGCGCGGATCGTAGCCGCGCCCGCACATGCCGTAAGTGCCGGCCCCGAAAGAAGCGCCGATGTGCAGCGTGATCTGAGGCACGGTGGAATTGGCCACCGCCTGGATCATCTTCGAGCCGTGCTTGATGATGCCCGCCTGCTCGGCCTCGCGCCCCACCATATAGCCTGTCGTATTTTGCAGGTAGATAATCGGAATGTTCGACTGACAGCAGAGCTGGATGAATTGCGCGGCCTTGGTCGCCCCGTCTGCGTCAATCGGCCCGTTATTGCCGATGAACCCGACCGTATGCCCCTCGATCGCGCCATGGCCGCATACGGTATGCACGCCATAGAGCGCCTTGAAGTCGAGATATTCGGAATCATCGACAACACGCGCTATCACCTCGCGCACGTCGACGGGCTTGCGATAGTCGATCGGCACGACGCCGGCGAGTTCGTCCGGGCTGTAGCGCGGCTCCTTGGAGTCGCGCGCAGGCGCGCGCTGTATCTGGTCGTTCCATGGCAGCATGGCCATCACTTCGCGCGCAATGCGAATGCCATCCGCATCGTCCTCGGCCATATATTCGCCAAGGCCGGATTTCGTCACATGCATTTCGGCGCCGCCGAGTTCCTCGTCGGTCGCGATCTCGCCGGTGGCGGCGCGCAGCAGCGGCGGTCCCGCCAGAAACACTTTCGCCTTTCCGCGCACGAGAATGTTGTAATCGCTGAGGCCCGGCAGATAGGCGCCGCCTGCGGTCGAGGAGCCATGCACCACCGTCACCTGCGGAATGCCGGCCGCCGACATGCGCGCCTGATTGGCGAAGCCCCGCCCGCCCTCGACGAACATTTCCGCCTGAAACAGAAGATTGGCGCCGCCGGATTCGACGAGGCGCACCATCGGCAGCTTGTTTTCGAGCGCGATCTGTTGCGCGCGAAGCCCTTTCTTCACGCTCATCGGCGTCGACGTACCACCCTTGAAGGCGCTGTCGGAGGCCATGACCATGCAGCGGATGCCCGAGACATAGCCGATGCCGATAATCCCGCCGCCGCCGAATTCGTCGTGCATGCGCAGACCCGCAAGCGTCGAGATTTCAAGCCAGGGCGCGCCGGGATCGAGCAGCAGCGCCAGACGTTCGCGCGGCATGATCTGCCCGCGCTTCGTGAACAATTCGCGCTTGGTTTCGCCCGTCTCGCGTATCTTGTTTTCCAGACCGCGAAATTCCTCGATCAGCCGCAGCATGTCCGCGCGATTGGTCTGGAAACTGTCGGAATTGACGTCGATCTTGCTTTCGATGACCGGCATGGCGCCCCTTGCGGCTTTTTTGCGCCAAGGATTCCACACGCGAAAACGCGCCCGTCTCCTCGCCGCCGGCGGCGGGTCTTGCGCCCGTCCACCATTAATTCCCCGATTAAATTTGAGGGTGCCTCAGAAATTTGCTAGTGTCAATCGCCGCTTCGTCAGCGCGGCGGGGACACATGACAAGACCGCAACGCAGCGAAACCAGAACAACCCAGAAGCCGCAGGAAAAGACGACACGCGCAGCTTCGGGCGCCGTCGGCGCATGGGGCGAACGGGAGGCCGGCATTCTGGCGGTCGCCGAAAGTCTGTTTCTGCGCAACGGCTACGAAAACACCAGCATGGCGGCGGTGGCCGCCGCCGCCGGCCTGTCTGAAGGCACGCTCTACAATTATTTCCGCAACAAGAACGATCTCGTCGTCCGCTCCGGGCTCGCTGCGCTGGAAAGGCGGGTGGGGGCCGCGCAAAAGGCGGTGGCGGACGCGCGCGATCTGCGCGATGGGCTGGAAATGCTGATCGCGTTGCATCTGTCGGCCATTATCGAGGATGACGAAAAATACCGCATCTGGCTGCGTGAAGTGCGCGGCGTGAAATCCTACCGCCGCTCGGCCGGGCGCGACGCGCTCGCCCGTTTCGCCAACCAGTTTCTGGCCCTGCTCGACAAGTTCGGTCACACGCAGGACCGCCCCGAAGGGCCTTCGCGAGCCATGATGCGCGACATGGTGTTCGGCGGCTCGGAACATATCGGCTTCACCGCCATGATCCAGCGCCGCACGGCGGCCATCGACGTGGCTGCGACCGCCAAAATCCTGGCCGACATTTATTTGCGGGGTTTTGCGCTCAAGTGAGCGCATGTGACGTTTTGCGCTCGAGCGAGCGCATGTGAAGTTTTGCGCTCAAGTGAGCGCATGCGAAGATGAGCGGCCGGCATTTTCGCGAAATCGGGAGCGCACATTTCATTCGAGGACAAAACATGAGCAAACGCCGCATCGGCCGCACCGGCCTTCAGGTCGCCCCGTTCTGCTTCGGCGGCAATGTTTTCGGCTGGACGGCCGACGAAACCATGTCCTTCCGCCTGCTCGACGCATTTGTCGATCACGGCTTTGAATTCATCGACACCGCCGACGTATATTCGGTCTGGGCGCCCGGCCATACGGGCGGCGAGTCCGAAACCGTGCTCGGCAAATGGTTCAAGCGTTCGGGCAAGCGCAATTCCATCGTTCTCGCCACCAAGGTCGGCATGCAGATGGCGCCGGACAAGACCGGCCTCAAGCCCGCCTATATCAGGCAGGCCGTCGAGGATTCGCTGAAGCGTCTGCAAACCGACCGCATCGACCTCTATCAGGCCCACAAGGACGATCCCGACACGCCGCTCGAAGAGACGCTCCGCGCTTTCGACGATCTCATCAAGGCGGGCAAGGCGCGCTACATCGGCGCCTCGAATTATTCGGCCGCGCGCTTGCAGCAGGCGCTCGACGTTTCCGCAAAAGCCGGCCTGGCGCGCTACGAATGTTTGCAGCCCGAATACAATCTCGTCGAACGCACGATTTTTGAAGGCGATTTACAGAACCTCTGCGTGAAAGAAACGATCGGCGTCATCTCCTTCTTTTCGCTCGCGGCGGGATTTCTCACCGGCAAATATCGCAGCGAAGCAGATCTCTCAAAAAGCGTGCGCGGCGCGCGCATGGCCGGCAAATATCTCAAGACGGAAAACGGCCCCCGAGTGCTGGCCGCGCTCGACAGGATCGCAGCCGCCCACAAGGCGACGCCGGCGCAGATCGCGCTCGCCTGGCTCATATCGCGCAAAGGCCTGACCGCGCCTATCGCCAGCGCGACCAACCCGACCCAACTCCTGGAATTGCTCGCCGCAACGCAAATGTCGCTGACGCCGGACGATATCGCCGAACTGGACAAGGCGAGCGCATAAAGCGCGCCCGCGCCCCGCCTCCTTATGTCACACGCGAGAGGGGGTCATGTCCGCAAAGTCAACCCGCCATCGGCCACCAGCCCGTGTCCGGTGATGAAATCGGCTTCGTCGGAGGCGAGCAGCAGCGCCGCCCGCGCCATGTCTATCGGCTGGCCGAGCCGGCGCAGCGCCGCCTTCTTTTCCCACACGCCGCGAATGAAGGGATCGGCGAAGGAGGCCTGCGTCATGCCGGTCTCGATAGCGCCGGGCAGGATGTAATTGGCGGTCACCTTGTGCTTGCCGAGTTCGAGCGCGAGCGTCTTGGTCAGCCCCGCGACCGCATGTTTCGACGCCGTATAGGCGGCAAGCCCGATATCGGTGTCGAAGGCCATGACGGAGGCCGTGCAGATGATGCGCGCACGCCCTTTCTCCTGCGCGCGCGAAATCAGATGCGGAATGGCGGCGCGCGAAATCCGGAACGGCGCGCGCGCGTTGACCGCAAAAACGCGGTCCCAGTCGGCGTCGCTCATCTCGGCGGCAAGCGCCCTGCCGGAGACGCCGGCATTGTTGAACAGGATGTCGATGGCGCCGAATTTATCGAGCGCCGCGCCTATGATGGCTTCGGGCGCATCCTCATCCGTCACGCTCTTGGCCAGCGCGCTGATCGCTTTGTTGCCGGCATGCGCGTTCATGATTTCGGATTCCGGCCGATCCACCGCCAGCACGCGCGCGCCGCGCTCGGCAAACAATTGCGCGCTCGCGCGCCCGATGCCCGAGGCCGCCCCCGTGACAACCGCGAATTTTCCGGAAAGATCGACCATGTCCTGCTCCCTGTATCGTAAGGAGCATTAGAGCAGGCGCGAAACGGCCTTCACAACATCGTTCTGCGCAACCGCGCTGCCCGCTAATGCGCTATCGGCGTCAATGCGCAAATTCAGCGCCCGATTGCCGGGCTTCGGATCAGTGCCCGATGCCGGGCTTCGGATCAGTGCCCGATGCCGGGCTTCGGATCAGTGCCCGATGCCGGGCTTGGCCGATGGCGCAGGCATGACGATCTTGCCGGCGGGCGTCAGGGCGCGCGACTGGTCGGCAACCCTTTTCCAGACCTCGGTCTTGCAGAGATATTTGACCAGGCAGCCCTCCAATTCGAGTTCGTCCGGCTTCTCGACGGTCACCCCGCCCTTGTAGATCTTGCCGTCCTCGGCGTTGAAGATGTCGCCGCGCCAGACGCCCTCTTCATCCTTTACCGCATTGCGCAGGATGACCGTTCCGATCACCTCTTTCTCCTCGGCCTTCCCGACGGAGACGATCTTGGCGCACAGCTTGCCCGCGCAATTGTAGAAATCGAAGACGGTGCCGCTTTCCTTGCGCACCCACAGGCCCCAGGGATCGAGCGCCGCCGCCGGCGCAGCCGCCGCAACGACCGTGCAAGCCGCCAGCGCGCAAACAACAAAGCCTTTGATCGTCAAGACCTTGCGCAATAAAGCGCCGTTTGTGTAGCCCATCGATCGCTCCTGCCAGTAACGCGCGGCGCGCAGCTAGCGCCCGAATCGGGACGGAACCAAGGCGCTGGTCAGCTCATTAACCAATCCAATGGTGAACGATGTCTTAACGTATCCGGTCATGGTAAGACTTTGGCAACCATAAATGGGGCGTGTCGATGGCGTTGAGCGTATTGTGGGCTGCGTTGCTTGGCGCGCTCCTTGGCCTTGATCGGAACCTGCGCGACCTGTCCATGGGTTGGGCGCCCTGCGCCTTCTGGGCGGCGGCTGGCGCCGTCGTCGGCGTCGAACTGCAATTGTCGGGGCTTGCCGGCGGACAATGGTTCTGGCCCTTGACCTACGCCGCCTGCGCGGTGGCGATCGCCAGATATCTTGCGGTTTCGACGGAAGTCGGCGGCTGGAGCCGGCCGGGCGAGCCGGTTCAGGCCCTGCTTGCAGCTTTTGCCTTCGGCATGGCCTGGGGCCTTGGCGCCCATCGCTTCATCGGCGCGGCCGCGCTGGCGACAATTTTCGCGCTTGCCTGGCGCCCCCGCCAAAGCGACAGCCTGCGCCGCGCCCGGGCGCAGGACGCCGGCATGGAAACCGGACCCGCGCTGGAGCTAACGTTTCGCCTCGCCCGCAGCGGCGGGCGGGGGCCCGAGAAAAGCGGGCACGACGATAAAGGCGGCCAGCAGCGTGAAGAACAGGGAAATGGCGAGGAGCTTGCCCATGCCAGCCGTCCCCGGATGGGATGACAGGCACAGGCTGCCGAACGCGATGCCCGTCGTCAGCGAGGAAAAGAAGATCGCGCGCGTGAGCGAGGACGCCAGCACATCGGCCACGCCTTTGCGCCACGCGATAAGGTAATAGATGTGAAAGGCCACGCCCACCGCAAACATCAGCGGCAGGGCGATGATATTGGCGAAATCGAGCGACATGCCGAGAAGCTGCGCGGCTTCGAGGCTCATGACGCCGGCAAGCACCAGCGGCCCGAGCGCCAGCGCCACATCCTTCATGCTGCGCATGGCGATATAGAGGATGGCAAAGATCGCCACGAAAGCGTAAAGGCCGGCGAGCGCAAACGACCGCACGATGGTCTTGCCGGCTTCTGCGACCGTGATCGGCGCTCCCGTCGCATGCGGCGCAACCGCGCGCACCTCCCTGGCGAAGGCCTCCAGCACGGCGTTGTCGCGTGAATCGCCCTTGGGAAAGACCTCGACGCGCGCGCCCCCATCGTCGGCGATCCAGTCGCGCATGAGCGAAGCGGGAATGTCGGCGCGCGTGACGGCCTTTGGTGAAAGCACGGTGCGCAGGCTCGCCAGCAAAGGCTCGAAATTTTCAAACAATGCGGCCTGCGCCGCAGCCCGCACGTTCGGCTCCGCCTTGGCGAGCCCCGCGACAGCGCGCGAAAAATGCGTCAATTGCGGCGGCGCGCCCTGCCCTTCCGCAATTTCGAGCATGTCGAGAATGTCGCCCATCTCCTTCACATTCTCGGCGTCGCTCGGCGCGGGCGCGGGCCTGGCGTCGAGCACGCCCGCAAGGTCCCCGCGCGCTTTGGCGACCATTGCGAGCTTTGCAGCCTGATCCTGCGGCATGAAGGCCGAGAGCGTCACGACGCGCATGACCGTCGGCAGCGCCGAAAGCCGCGCAGCCAGCGCATCGGCCTCCTTCAGATCGGCGGCCAGAACCGAAATCGTGCCCGGCGCGGTCAGCGGGTCGCGCGCAAGATCGTTGTAAGTCGCCACGCTCTCCACGCTCGCGCTGCGCAGATGCATGGGATTGGAATCGAACTTGAGCTTCATCAGCGCAGGCAGACCGGCCAGCACGACCAGCAAGGTCGCCACCAGCACGAATGCGCGATGATGTTCGATCCAGCGGTCGACCGAGGCCAGCGAGGCGGTCTCGACCGGCCGCCGCTCGGGCCCCGGCGGCAGGACCGCCATCAGCGCCGGCAGAAAGGCGATGGTCGCCACGAAGGCCACGATCATGCCGAGACCCGCGATCAGGCCGAGTTCCGACACGCCCTTGAACTCGGTCGGCAGAAAACAGAAGAAGCCCGCCACCAGCGACAGCGCCGCCAGCGACAGCGAATAGCCGATATTGCGGATGGCCGCCGCCAGCGCCGGTTTCAACTCGCCGAGCCTGTAGCGCTCCTCGCGGTAGCGCGTGGCGAATTGTATGCCGAAATCGACGCCGAGCCCGATGAACAGCGCGGCGAAAGCGACCGAGATCAGGTTGAGCCTCTGCACGGCGAAAAGGCCGACGCCCATGGTGATGATGAGGCCGACGAACAGCGTCGTCAGAACGGCGAAGATAATCTTGCCCGAGCGCAGCGCCAGAAACAGAACCAGCGCGACCAGCCCGACCGTGACGGCGAGATTGATCTCGTAATTCTCGGCGACCGTGCTGAATTCCTCGTCCGCCAGCGGCGTCGGCCCGGTCAGGCGGAATTTGAACCCGTGGGCCGAATCTATGCCAAGGCCCGCCGCCGTCTCGCGCAGGGCCTTCGTCGCCTTGCCGCCGGGCTCGAGCGCGCTGAAATCGAGCGCGGGGTCGATCATGACGATCCGCCTGACATCGCCGGAGGCAGGCTCTGATTTTTCAAGCAGGGCGCGCCAGGACAAGGGTTTTGGCTTGCCCGCAAGCGCGCTGTCGATGGCGTCCGCCAGCCGGTCGAGCGGCCCCAGAAAGCCCTCGAAGCGCGCGCGGTCGTGTTCTGCGCCCTCCATGGCGGCGCTGATGAGGCGCATGAGGCCGCGCAGGCTGGGATCTGCGGCAAGCGCGCCCAGCATGTCCCGGCGCGCGACGAGATCGGCAAGCGTCGTCTCCAGCGCCGGCTTGTCGAGCAGCAGCAGGCCCTCGCGATTGAGGTAGGCGTTGCTGTCGGGCCGCCAGGCGCGCCCGATTTCGGCCTGCGCCTCCGGCTTTGCGAGCGCGCCCACCAGCCGGTCGGCCGCGCCGTCCGCGGCTTCCGGCGTCGGACCGTCGATGACGGCTGCAATCAGATTGTCGAATTGCGGAAAGGCCTTGCTGAAAGCGATTTCGTCCTGGCGCCAGGGAATGTCGGGCGAGATCAGCTTGGCGGTATTGGTGTCGATGGCGAAATGACGGACAGAATAAACGCCGGCGCCAATCGTCAGGATCAGGGTCAGGCCAACCACCAGCCACGGCCGCTGCGTGCAGAATCGGACAAGTCGTTCAAGCAATCCGGCCATGTGTCTCTCAGAAATATCTCTCGAAATCCGTCCCGGAGGCCCTGAATCGATTCTGGCTCCGCCCGGCGCAGGCAGCGATAGCATGGGCCAATGTCGCCCGCCACTTGAGGCGGGCGACGCAAGGCGCATGATTTCATCGGGCTTTCGCCGCTCCTTATCGCCGTTTGCAGCCGTTAACGCTGTCATTTCGCCCGATTTGACCGTTAAGGCCCCATTTACTAAGAGACTGCCTTGAAACTCGGGAGCCTGGCGTGAGCATACCCCTGCGTTATGTCGTCAAGATCGGCGGCTACGTCCTCAAGCAGCATCTGACGGGCGTGAAGCGCTATCCGCTGGTGCTGATGATGGAGCCCTTGTTCCGCTGCAATCTGGCCTGCGTGGGCTGCGGCAAGATCGACTACCCCGATGCGATCCTGAACAAGCGTCTCTCGGTTGCCGACGCGCTCGGCGCCGTCGACGAATGCGGCGCGCCGGTCGTCTCCATCGCCGGCGGCGAGCCCCTGCTCCACAAGGAAATGCCGCAGATCGTCGAAGGCATCGTTGCGCGCAGGAAATTCGTCATTCTGTGCACCAACGCGCTATTGCTGGAAAAGAAGATCGGCCAGTACAAGCCCAGCCCCTATTTCACCTGGTCGATCCATCTCGACGGCGACCGCGAGATGCATGACCATGCGGTGAGCCAGGAAGGCGTCTACGACCGCGCGGTGGCGGCCATCAAGCTCGCCAAGTCCAAGGGCTTCCGCGTCACCATCAATTGCACTTTCTTCGACGGCGCCAAGGCCGACCGCGTCGCCGCCTTCTTCGACACGGTGACCGAACTCGGCGTCGACGGCATTACGGTTTCGCCGGGCTACGCCTACGAGCGCGCACCCGACCAGCAGCACTTCCTCAACCGTCAGCGCACCAAAACGCTGTTCCGCGACATCTTCCGGCGCGGGCGCGGCGCGCGCGCCTGGGCCTTTAACCAGTCCGGCCTGTTCCTCGATTTTCTGGCCGGCAACCAGAACTATCAATGCACGCCCTGGGGCAATCCCACGCGCAATGTCTTCGGCTGGCAGAAGCCCTGCTATCTTCTCGGCGAAGGCACGGTCGCAACCTTCAAGGAATTGATGGAAGGCACGGATTGGGACGCCTATGGCGTCGGCAAATACGCCAAATGCTCGGATTGCATGGTCCATTGCGGCTTCGAGGCGACAGCCGTCGCCGATTCCGTGAACCGGCCCTGGAAAGCGGCGAAAGTCGCGTTGGCCGGCGTGCGGACCGAAGGCGCCTTTGCGCCCGACATCGCCATCGACAAGGCGCGCCCCGCCGAATACGTCTTCCAGACCAATGTGCAGAAGACGCTGACCCAATTGCGCGAGGACGAGGCGCAGGAGCGCATCGAAAAGGAACGCGCCAGACAGGACAACGCCGAAAAAGCGACGGCGGCGGAATAGGATTTTCGGACGCGGCCGGATATCCAGCGAAAACAAACGGAGGCCACACCGCTCATGTTCAAACGGCAGATCAGATTAGCGCGCGCCCATCTCCTGGGTCTTTCGCTCGCAGGCGCCCTTGCCTGTCTGGCCGGGCAGCCCGCCCTTGCGCAGGACAAACCTGCTTCCGCCGCAGCGCCGCAAGGCGCAGCCTCGCAAGTCGTCGCCACGCAAGTCGCCGAAGCGCCGCAGAAAAAGGCCCGCAAGGTCAGAAAGCGCAAGGTCCGCAAGAACCAGAACGATGGTCGCCGCAGCAGCACGGGCCTTGCACGGGTCTCGGGCTCGCTGGAGCAGCGCCATCAGGTCTGCCTGGCCTTCATCCGCCGTCACGGCCTGAACTGCGATCCCTGGCAAACGCCGACCTGCGGCGCAGATTCCGGCTACTTCCGCCCGCCGGAATGCGTGCGCCCGCGCTCGCATCAATAATCAGTTTTTTGCAGCCGCCCCGGCGCACCCGGCTTATGCGCGCTCCGCCCGCATAAGCCCCGCCAGCACACGGCCGGCGCGCGCAAGCGTTGCAAAGCCTGCCGACGAATCCTTGCCAGCGGCGATCAGCGCGCCAAGATCGCCCGGCGCGCGCGCACGGCCCGCGACAACGGCGGGATAATTGACGCTGCCCTCCGGCGTGAGCGCGCGGGCAGCCAAAGCCGGCAGCGCACGCGCCGCCGGATCGCCAATCGCGCGCAGGACCGCAAACGGCAGACCGCAGACCGCCGCATAGCGGGCCGCGACATGACTTTCCTTGTCCACGGCGCATGCGCCCGAGGCGGCCCGCAACGCGGCCTTGGCGTCCGGCGTCATAATGGCCTCGTCGACGCCTGCAAAACAGCCGTTCGACCAGACAAGGCCCTCCGCCGTCAGAGCGCGTAAGATTGCCTCGGTCAACACCGGGTCGGTTGACCAGGATCGTGTTGGCCGGGATTGCTCGATGCATTGCAAGGGAGGGCGCAGCGGCGCGATAATCGTGTACGCCACCACGAGGTCGCCGGGGCGCAGCGCAGGATCGAGGCCGCCGGCAAGCCCGAAACTCACCACGCCCGAAAGGCCCGCGGGATCGAACCCCGCAAGCAGCCGCTCCAGATGATCGATATTGCCGCCGCTGCACAGGCTGACGACGCTTGTGTCACGGACCAGCGCGATCTCGCGCTTCATGCCCGCAACCACCAGAAACCGCCCGCTCACGGCTACATGCCGTAAGCTACGGCGGGTGAATTGCTGGCCGCCAGATTGCGATAGCGCGCGAGCGCCCACAGCGGGACGAATTTTGAATAGCCGTGGTAGCGCAGG
>JBKDZW010000049.1:0-7077 GCA_047971685.1 Rhodoblastus sp. | reverse complement strand
GGCGCGGAAGCGCCCGACAAGGCCATCATAGCGCCCGCCGCCGCCAACCGAACCGAAGCGCACGGGCGCACCCTTCTCGTCGGTGACGCCAAAGGTGAGTTCGGCCTCGAAGACGGGGCCGGTGTAATATTCAAGGCCGCGCACGACCGAGGGGTCGATGCGGATGCGGTCCGCACCATAGCCCGCAGCAAGCGCGAAAGCTGCGATGTCCTGTAATTCGGCGACCCCTTCCAGCCCGCGCAGCGAACCCTGCACGGCCTGCTCCAGCCCTGCGACCGTTTCCGCATTCGTCTCCTTGCGCGCGTCGGTGAAGGCGAGAACGCGCGCGATATCGGCGGCCTCGAGTTCGGCGCCGGCGGTGAAATCGCCGCTCTCGTCCTTGCGTCCGGGGCCAAGCAGCATTTCGACGCCCTGCGCGCCGAGCCGGTCGAGCTTGTCGATGGCGCGCAGCACTTTCAGCCGTCGCCCGGCGTTCTCGTCGCCGGCAAGGCCAATCGCCTCCATCACGCCGTCCAGAATCTTGCGGTTATTGACCTTGATTACATAATCGCCGCGCTGGATGCCGAGTTTTTCCAGCGTGTCGGCCGCCATCATGCAGATTTCGGCGTCCGCCGCCACGGAGGCGGCGCCAACCGTGTCGGCGTCGAATTGCATGAACTGGCGAAAGCGGCCGGGGCCGGGCTTTTCGTTGCGAAACACGAAGCCGGCGCGGAAAGAGCGATAGGGCTTGGCCAGCTTGTCGTAGTTTTCCGCGACGTAGCGGGCGAGCGGCGCGGTCAGGTCATAGCGCAGCGACAGCCATTGCTCGTCGTCGTCCTGAAAGGAAAAGACGCCCTCGTTGGGGCGGTCCTGATCGGGCAGGAACTTGCCGAGCGCGTCGGTATATTCGATGAAAGGCGTCTCGACCGCCTCGAAGCCATAAAGCTCGTAGGATTCGCGGATTTTCGCGAGCATGCGCTCGGAGGCCGCCAGTTCCGCCGGGCCGCGGTCGACAAGGCCGCGCGGCTGGCGCGCCTTGACGGGGGATTTCGGTTCGTTCTCGCCGGGATTTTTCGTCTTGCTCATGGGCGCGGGTTTAGGCGGGCTCGACGCTCAGAGCAAGGGCGCGCGCGCTTTTCGCGTCCAGGCGTTACAGCGCCGCCGCGAAAACGCCGCTCGCCAGCACGCCGAGGCCGACCTGGCCCCATTCGTAAAAGCCCCAGGCGGTCATGAAGCCGCGCGCGCCGGCGCCTTCGGCCACGGGATCGAGCAGGCGATTGTTGATCGGCACCACCACGAAAAACATGTAGGGCCAGCTCGCCATGGCGAAGGCTGCGCCCAGCAGCCAGAGCGCGTTGCCGCCGATACGATATTCGACGAGCGCGGCTATGGCCGCCGCCAGCGCCAGCACGGCGAGCATGGCGATGCCGCGCCGGTCGCTCGGCGTCCATTCCTCGACCATCGCGCGGTCGTCGAGCGTCAGGCGCGCAGGCTGCTCGACCAGCACCGAATAGAGCGCTGCGCCCAGATAGGCGGCGGCGAAGGCAAGCGCGAATGGACCGGCGTGCATCGAAATTCTCCTTGGCCTCGAATTGTACGCCCCCCGCATGTTTCCCGCAAAGAGCCGTCAGCCACGCGGCGCGGAGGCGCCGTCGGTCTGCTTCTCCAAAACGAGATGGCGCTTGTGCAGGTCGCGCAAGGTCGAGCGATGGCCGATCGAAATGACGGTCGTGCCGGGCAATTGCTCGAAGATCGCGCGATAAACCTTCGCCTCGAGCTGTTCGTCGAGGGCTGCGGTCGCCTCGTCCAGCACCAGCCATTGGGGTTTTGCCAGAAGCGCGCGGGCGATGGCCAGACGCTGCTGTTCGCCGCCCGACATGCGCTGCGACCACATGTCGACATCATCGAGATGGTCGGCGAAATCCTCGAGACAGGCGGCCTTCAACGCCGCCCGCACATCCGCATCGCTATAGGCGCCGGGCTCGGCGGGATAGGACACGGCCTCGCGCAGCGTGCCGTTGGGCAGATAGGGGCGCTGCGGCATGACGAGCACGCGCTCGCCCTCGGGCACATGAATTTCGCCCGCGCCATGCGGCCAGATGCCGGAAGTCGCGCGCAGAAGCGTCGATTTGCCGGAGCCCGAAGGGCCCATGATGAGCGCGCTCTCGCCCTTCCTGAAGGCCAGCTCCCCGGTGCGCACGATCACCTGGCCATCGGGCAGCGCAATCGAGACATTCTGCGCATTCATCGGGCCGCCGCCAGGCGAAAGCCTGAGATTTGGCCCGGCGGCGCGCGCATCCTCCGCCGATTTGATCGCCATGTCGAAGGAGCTCAAGCGCTGGACGACGGAGGTGAAGCCGGCAAGCGAGGTATAATTGTTGACAAAGAAGGTCAGCGCGCCTTCCACGCGCCCGAAAGCGCCCGCCGTCTGCGTCATAACGCCGAGCTGAATCTTGCCGGCGAAATAGAAGGGGGCGGTAAAAATATAGGGAATGATCGGCGATATCTGGCCATAGGTGGCGGTAAACGCCATCAGCTTTTTACGCTGCGTGACGATGCGCAGGTAATTGGCGATGACCGCGCCGAACTTGCCGCCAAGCGCGCTCTGCTCGGCGCGCTCGCCCGACAGAAGCGCGATCTGTTCGGCGTATTCGCGCAGACGCGCGAGCGAAAAGCGGAAATCGGCCTCCACCTTCTGACGCTCGAAATAAAGACCGACCAGCGAACGGCCGATGAGATGGGTTATCAGCGTGCCGAAGGCCGCATAGATCAGCGCCACCCAGAACAGCAGGCCGGGGATGACGACTTCCGTGCCGGGAATGGCGTAATTGCCCGACAGTTCCCAGAGCACGATGGAGAAGGAAACGAGCGAGGACAGGGTCGCGATGAGCTGGATCGAATAGGTGTAGATGCCGTCTCCGTCGCCGCCGCCGATGATGAAGCGGCTGACATCCTCGGCGATGCGCTGGTCGGGGTTGTCGGCGCCGGCGCCGGCAAGGCTCATGCGGTAATGGGTGTGGCCGCCAAGCCAGCGGTGGACGTAGAAATCGGTCAGCCAGCGCCGCCAGCGGATGATGAGCATGGATTGCAGCACGAATTCGATGATCGCGCTGGTGATGTAGACGAAGGCCCAGGGCACGAAGACCCAGAACAGGAGTTTCCAGAACGTGGCTGCGTCCTTGTTCTGGATGGCGTTGAACCAGTCGCGGTTGAAGAAGGACAGCCGCACGGTGATGGCGACCTGCGTCTGGTTGATGAGGACGAGGGTCGTGATCATGGCGACGGCGATGCGGCGCTCGAGCGCGGTATAGGCGCCGAACGGCCAGATGCGCGCAACGCCCGCATCGCCCTGCGTGAAATAGAGATCGGCGATGCGCAGCGGCTCGCGCATCACCTTCAGACGCGCCACGACGAAAACCAGGATCGAGAACATGGCCACCGTCAGCGGCAGCGATTCCGGCGGCGAGAAATCCTTGAAGCGCTCCGGCCAGGTGTCGGCGCGCAGCGCAATGACCGCCAGACCGAAGGCGATCGTCTCGGTCGAGAAGATCGCGACGAAAATCTTCATGAACGCGGAAATGCGCTGCGAGAAGGAGGTGGTCAGCGCGCACAGCAGCGAGGCGGCCGAGACCAGATAAAGAAAATTGTCGCCGAGCCGATAGGCCGCAAAAGCTGCAACCAGACCGAAAGCGCCGACCGCGCCGCTGAGCAACCGCATCCATACCACCTTTTGCAAATCACCGCACATCCGGGGCCGTGTATCGGCCGAGTGTGCGCCAAGCGCAAGCCGTATGGAGGCGCGCCTTGCCCCGGCCCTGTTTCAGCCGCATTTTCGGCTACGAAACGCTTGCAAGCCCTGTTTGACATTATGCGGGTACGCCGTCATGAAAACCGATGGCCCCTCCACCCCTTTGGAGCCGAACGCAAAACCATTGCGCAATTGGCGAATTCGGAGAACGCCCATGAACGAGGCGCCCCAGACGCTTAACCATTCCCGCGCCAATCCGCGCCCCGGCGCGCCTGAAACCGCGCCTGCCGCCTTCGACCCGGCGGTCTTCGATCCGGTCGCTTTGGCCGCAACGCGCGAGCCCGAGCGCTACGGCCTGCACAGCCGCTATCTCAACGAGCAGATGGTGCGCGTGCTGCAAACCATCGGCTACGATGTCGGCTTTACGCGCGGCGCCGGGCAATATTTGTGGGACGGCAAGGGCGATCGCTATCTCGACCTGCTCTCGGGCTTCGGCGTTTTCGCGCTAGGGCGCAACCATCCCGATATTTCGCGCGCGCTCGTCAGCGTCATTCAGGCCGACCTGCCCAATCTCGTGCAGATGGACGTTTCGGTTCTTGCGGGACTGCTGGCCGAGCGGCTGCTCAAATACACACCCTGGCTGGACAAGGCGTTCTTCTGCAATTCCGGCGCGGAGGCGGTGGAGGCGGCGATCAAGTTTTCACGTTCCGCCACCAGGCGGCCGCGCATCCTGTTCTGCGATCACGCCTTCCACGGCCTGACAATGGGCGCCTTGTCGATGAACGGCGACGCCATCTTCCGCGACGGTTTCGGCGCGCTCCTGCCCGATATGGCGGAAATTCCGTTCAACGATCTCGACGCGCTCGACCGCGCGCTTTCTTCGCGCGATGTCGCCGCCTTCTTCGTCGAACCGATCCAGGGCAAGGGCGCCAATTTGCCGGACCCGGATTATCTCGCGCGCGCCAGCGCCTTGTGCCGCAAGTACGGAACCTTGTTCGTCGCCGACGAAATCCAGACGGGCCTCGGGCGCACCGGAAAGTTTCTGGCAATCGAACATTGGGGCGCAGAACCCGACATGGTGTTGCTGGCCAAAGCGCTTTCGGGCGGCCATGTCCCCGTCGGCGCGGTGCTGGCGCGCCGCCAGATTTTCGAGAAAGTGTTCAATCGCATGGATCGCGCGGTCGTGCATGGCTCGACCTTCTCCAAGAACGACCTTGCAATGGCCGCCGGCCTCGCCACGCTCGAAGTCATCGAGAACGAACGCCTCGTCGAGAACGCGGCGCAGCGCGGCGCGCAGATCCTCGAAGCCTTCCGCTCGATGGCGCAACGCTACGAACTGGTCAAGAACGTGCGCGGCAAGGGCCTGATGATCGGCATCGAATTCGGCGCGCCTAAATCGCTCAAGCTCAAGACCGCCTGGAGCGTTCTGGAAAAGGTCAACGCCGGCCTGTTCTGCCAGATGATAACGATCCCGCTGTTCAAGGAGCACAAGGTGCTGAGCCAGGTGGCGGGCCATGCCTCGCACACGATCAAGCTGCTGCCGCCGCTGACGATCGGCGACGAGGACGCAGCCTGGATCGAACGCGCCTTCGACGCGGTGATCGCAGACGCGCACCGGGTGCCGGGCGCGGTCTGGTCGCTCGGAAAGACGCTGGCCGACCACGCGATAAAGGCCAAGCTGGCGGGTTGAACGCCCGCAGCTCAAAGTAAATTTGGCGTGATCGCGCCAGTCCGGAATCAATCGATGTTTTCGAGGCCTTCGATCGACTGACCGTTGACGCGCGCGACCAGCACCGGCGACGGTTTGAAGGTCACGACGCGGCGCGGCTTGATCGCCGCCTCGACGCCGGTCTTGGGATTTCGCCCGATGCGCTCGCGCTTTGCGCGCACGTTGAATGCGCCGAAGCCGCGCAGCTTGACCGCTTCGCTGCGGTCGAGGCTGTCGGCGATCTCCTCCAGCGTCATTTCAAAGATGTTGCGCGCCTGTGCCCGGGACAAGGTCGGGCATGCATCGAAAACCGCGTCCAAAAGGTCGGCCCGGGTCGTTGTACGCCCGGTGTTCAGAACTTTGCTCATCCGCCGCACGCGCGTTCGCGCGTCCCCCGTCTCGTCTCTGGGTCAGACTTGCCAGCGCTCCCCCCCAAGGGCTGGACGCAACAACGCCAGCATCCTTGCGCCCGACTAATACATCACACCTTACTGGCGCGATCCTGACCTTGACGCTGATCGGGTGGCGGACGCGAAGCGCGCGCGCCCTGCTAACTGAATCATAGGCACAAATGTCGTCAACGCAAGCGGGCGGGACAGCTTCACAAATGTTTGATTGCAAATGAAAATGCGCGATTTCGCAAAAACCCGTTACGGCAGCGGGCCTGGCGCGGTGAAAATAAATTCGACGCTTCAGAATGTTACCATGATTTTCCAACAGGAGCGCCGCAAGGGGCGACACAAGCCGCGCAAGCGGGGCGATTGTTTTCATAGAACATCAGATCTGAACGGCGCGCCGAAAAAACGGGTAAAGCCGCGGAATGCGACGCCACAAAAAAGCCAGGCGCGGAACGCCGCGCCTGGCCTGTCTGCAATCCGAGCGAGATGGACTTCTTAGAAATCCATGCCGCCCATGCCGCCGCCCGGCATGGCGGGCGGGGCTTCCTTCTTGGGAAGCTCGGCGATCATCGCCTCGGTGGTGATGAGGAGGCCGGCCACGGAGGCTGCATCCTGAAGGGCGGTGCGCACGACCTTGGTCGGGTCGATGATGCCCTTCTTGACCATGTCGACGTATTCGCCGGACTGGGCGTCGAAGCCGTTGTTGTAGTCCTTGGCCTCGATCAGCTTGCCGACCACGACCGCGCCGTCATCGCCGGCGTTGTCGACGATCTGGCGCGCAGGCGAGGTCAGGGCGCGGCGCACGATTTCGATGCCCGTCTTCTGATCGCTGTCGGCGGCCTTGAGGCCTTCGAGCTTGCTGGCCGAACGCAGCAGCGCAACGCCGCCGCCGGGAAGAATGCCCTCTTCCACCGCAGCGCGGGTGGCGTTGAGCGCGTCGTCCACGCGATCCTTCTTTTCCTTGACCTCGATCTCGCTCGCGCCGCCGACGCGGATGACCGCGACGCCGCCGGCGAGCTTGGCCAGGCGCTCCTGAAGCTTCTCACGGTCGTAGTCCGAGGTGGTCTCCTCGATCTGCGCCTTGATCTGCGCGACGCGGCCTTCGATGTCCTTCTTGGCGCCGGCGCCGTCGATGATCGTGGTGTTCTCCTTCTCGATGCGCACGCGCTTGGCGCGGCCGAGCATGGGAAGCGTCACGTTCTCGAGCTTGATGCCGAGGTCTTCGGCGATCATCTCGCCGGCGG
>JBKDZW010000048.1:0-2738 GCA_047971685.1 Rhodoblastus sp. | reverse complement strand
TGCACCAATGGCCGGATCGAGGATCTGCGCGCCGCCGCCGCCATCCTGAAGGGCAAGAAGATCAAGCCGGGGATGCGCGCGATGGTCGTGCCGGGCTCGGGCCTCGTGCGGGCTCAGGCCGAGGAAGAAGGTCTGGCGCAGATCTTCATCGACGCGGGCTTTGAATGGCGTCTGGCGGGGTGTTCCATGTGCCTTGCCATGAACCCCGACCAGCTGTCGCCCGGCGAACGCTGCGCCGCGACCTCGAACCGCAATTTCGAGGGCCGTCAGGGCTTCAGGGGCCGCACCCATCTCGTCTCGCCCGCCATGGCGGCGGCGGCCGCGATTGCCGGCCATTTCGTCGATATACGCAAGATCGGCTGAGCGGGACTATCGACCTTGCAGCCGGCGCAAACGCCGGCTGCGGATTTCTCGCCGCCAGATCATTCCTGTAGCGCCAAATCTGTCTTTATCGGGATTTCCCGTTTGCGCGCCGCATGCGATGTTGCGCGATGAGCGTACCTACGTCCGGATGGACCCAAGAGCATTCCCCGACCCTCGCGGAATTCGAGGATATGGCGCAGGCGGCCTTCGACGCGCTGCCCGAAAGCTTTCGCCAACGATGCGGGGGCATCGTCATTCGTATCGACGACTGGCCGGACGAGGCCACGCTCGACCAGATGAATTGCGAGAGCGATTACGATCTTCTCGGTCTGTTTCGCGGGCGCGGACTGGTGCAGGGCGAGGCGCTGGCCCATACCGGCCAGCAACCCAACATGGTCTGGCTCTATCGCCGTCCCATTCTCGATTACTGGGCCGACAGCGACGACACGCTCGGCGCCATCGTGCGCCATGTGCTCGTCCACGAAATCGGCCACCATTTCGGCCTCTCGGACGACGACATGGAAAAGATCGACCGGGAATAGTTCCGCATTGCATGCGCGAAACTCAGCCGCGTTTCTTCACCAGATATTTGTGCCAGCCGTCGAGCACGAGTTCGCGCTTCTGATTGTGGATGGTCGCGCGCATGACGATGACGCCGGTCGAGCGCTGTTCTTTCAGTTCCGTGATCTCAAGCGCGGGATAGAGCGTGTCGTCCTCGATCACGCCGGCCAGAAAGCGGCTGGATTGTTCGAGAAAGGCGACAAGCGAATCCGAAACCTCGTGCGGGAAACGCCCCGCGCCCGCCGCCGCAAAGCAGACAACCTGAAGTCCGTGCGCAAGAAGCCCGCCAAGACCGCGTTTGCGGCAATATTCGACATCGTAATGGATGGGATGATTGTCGCCGGACACGAGCTGGAAAGCGGCGAAATTGGCCGATGTGACGGTGCGGCTCGGCAGGACGTAGCGCTCGCCCACCTTGAAATCCTCGAACCAGCGCTGCTCCGCGCACAGGTGCTTTTCGGGATCGAAATTCGTATCGACGCTGCTCAAGCCGGCCTCCTTGTTTTCGGCATCGTCGCCTGTTGCGGTTCGCCGGGTCAATGCCCGTCGCCTGCCCGGACCGGCGCCCGGTTTGCGCGCGCCGCCCCCATTTGCTACCACCCCGCCAGACCCGCAGCCCGAAGGCCCATGCGAATGGAAAAATTCACCAAGCTCACCGGCGTCGCCGCGCCCCTGCCGATCGTCAATATCGACACGGATATGATCATCCCCAAACAATACCTCAAGACGATCGCCCGCACGGGCCTCGGCAAGGGGCTGTTCTCGGAGATGCGCTACAAGGAGGACGGCTCGGAGAACCCGGATTTCGTGCTCAACCAGCCCGCCTATCGCAAGGCGCAGATTCTGGTGGCCGAAGACAATTTCGGTTGCGGCTCCTCGCGCGAACACGCCCCCTGGGCCTTGCTCGATTTCGGCGTCCGCTGCGTGATCTCCACGAGCTTTGCCGACATTTTCTACAACAATTGCTTCAAGAACGGCATTTTGCCGATCGTCGTTTCCAAGGACGATCTCGCGAAACTGATGGACGACGCCGAACGTGGCGCCAATGCGACCTTGACCGTCGATCTCGAAGCCCAGGAAATTCGCGGTCCCGATGGCGGGATCGTCAAATTCGACATTGACGCCTTTCGCAAGCATTGTCTGATCGAAGGGCTCGACGACATCGGCCTGACCATGGTCAAGGCCGACAAGATTTCATCCTTCGAGAAGAAGCGCGCCGCCGACCGCCCCTGGGCGTAAGTTCCGCGCGTCGAGACGCGCCGGCTGCAAGCCGGCATTGCGCGCCAAACCGGCATTGCGCACCAACCCGGCATTGCGTGCATAGTAATGAAATGAAAAACCCCGCGACGTGCAGGCGCCGCGGGGTTTTCGTTTGGACGCGGAAGACGTTCAGCCGCGATTGGCGATCAGATCGTCCACCACGCTTGGGTCGGCCAGCGTCGAAGTGTCGCCGAGCGCGCCGAATTCGTTCTCGGCGATCTTGCGCAGAATGCGGCGCATGATCTTGCCGGAGCGCGTCTTCGGCAGGCCCGGCGCGAACTGGATCACGTCGGGCGTGGCGATCGGACCGATTTCCTTGCGCACATGCGCAACCAGATCCTTGCGCAGCGCATCGGTCGCCTCCACGCCGGTCATCAAGGTGACATAGGCGTAGATGCCCTGGCCCTTGATGTCGTGCGGGAAGCCGACAACGGCGGCTTCCGACACCGAATCATGCGAGACCAGCGCGCTTTCGACTTCCGCCGTGCCCATGCGATGGCCGGATACGTTGATGACGTCGTCGACGCGGCCGGTGATCCAGTAATAGCCGTCCG
>JBKDZW010000047.1:0-24620 GCA_047971685.1 Rhodoblastus sp. | reverse complement strand
GACGATCACGCATAATCCGATCACCATGGCGCGGATGGACCGCTTGTTCGGCGTGACCATGGCCGAGCGCGGCGTCAGCCAGCTCGTATCCGTCGATCTTGCTCAGGCCGAGCAGTTCGTGGCGGCGGCGGAATAAGTTCGCCACACGGAAAACTCACCGAAACCGAAAACCCAATGAAAACGGGCGCCGCGTTTTCGCGACGCCCGACGAGACTATCTTCTCTCAATAGCCCCAGCCGCTCCAGCCATAGGCCGGGCGCACGTAGACGGGTTGCGCGTACACAGGCTGCGCATAAACCGGTTGCACGTAGCTATAGCTGTAGCTGTAGCTTGGGCTGGACCAATAGACGCGCGGCTCGGCGACGCGGCGATAGACGAGCGTGGGACGGTAAACGGCCTTTTTCCGATAGACGACCCGTGGCCGGTAGACGACGCGCGGGCGATAGACCACCTGCCGGCGATAGACCACCTGCGGCTGATAGACGACGCGCGGGCGGTACACCATGCGCCGCTTGTAGGCGACCTCCGGCTGGTAGGAATAGTGGCGGCGGTATTGGACACGGTCGATGGGCGCCAGGTCGGCGGCGCTGGCGGCGATCGCAGCGCGCGCCGCGACGGGAGCGGCCTGGGCTGCGGGGTTTACCGAAACCCCTGTGAAAAACGTCGCTGCTGCGACGCACAAATACGTGAACTTACGCATGGCACCCTCCAAAAAAACGCCGCTCTGGAATTCATGGTTAACGAATTATGAATGGAAAGTGAACGGCGCACTCGTCATGCGCGGGCAGGACTCGCGGCGCCCGGCAAAGCTGCTAGTCTGGACGCAGGAGGAACAATTCATGCGCTCATACGACGTCACCGTTTTCGACGGCCCGCTCCAGCTCAACGACCGGCCGACGCCGCAGCCGACCGGCGAGGAAGTGCTGGTGAAAATCACCGCCGCAGGCGTGTGCCATTCCGACATCCATATCTGCGAGGGCTTTTACGATCTGGGCTCCGGCAAGAAGCTCAACATGGGCGAGCGCGGCCTGAAGCTGCCGCTGACCATGGGCCATGAGATCGCAGGCGAAATCGTGTCGGGCGGGCCGGATGCAGGGCCCGTCAAGGCCGGCGAAAAGGTTGTCGTCTTTCCCTGGATCGGATGCGGCAAATGCGCGGTCTGCGCGCGCGGCGACGAAAATCTCTGCCTGCAATCGCGCTTCCTCGGCGTGTTCCGCAACGGCGGCTACGCCACCCATGTGCTGGCGCCGCACAAACGCTATTGCCTGCCCATTGGGGACATGGACACGGCCGTCGCCGCGCCCTACGCCTGCTCGGGGCTGACCACCTATAGCGCGCTGAAAAAGATCGGCGCCGAAATCTACACGCGCGAGCCGATCGTGGTGATCGGCGCCGGCGGGCTCGGCCTGATGTGCCTCACCTTGATGAAGGCGATGGGCGCGCATGGCGCCATTGTCGTCGACGTCAACGCCGCAAGCCGCGAGGCCGCGATGAAGGCCGGCGCGCTGGCGGCCATAGACCCCAAGGCGCCCGACGCCGTGGCGCAAATCCGCAAAATGACGCCGGATGGCGCAGGCGCGGCCGCGTCAATCGATCTCGTGGGCGCGGGCGCGACCGTGCAACTCGGCCTCGATGTGATGGCGCGCGGCGGACGGGTGATCGTCGTCGGCCTGATGGGCGGCGAGGTCACGGTGCCGACGCCGACCATTCCGCAGCGCGCCATGACCCTGCAAGGGTCTTATGTCGGCAATCTCGAGGAATTGAAGGAATTGATGGCGCTGGTCGCCAAGGGGGGCGTGCCGCGCGTGCCGATGATTTCGCGGTCCCTCGACGAAGCCGACAAATCGCTGAACGAGCTTCGCGCAGGCAAGATCGTCGGGCGCATCATTCTCAAGCCCTGACAGGACGGCCGTTAACCAAGCTTAAAATTTCGTTAACGCCCGCTTGTTCGCAGACCATCGATATGAAACGTTGACCCCTGCTGCGGCGCAGGGGTTGGGTATGTTGCGTTGTCTTGGGGTCGCGTTGATGACCCTGCTGTTTTCCGCATCCATCGCCTCGGGCGACGAGATCGCCGACTGGATTGCCCATGACCGGATCGCCTCCGGTCGGATGGTCCATGACCGGATCGCCTCCGGTCGGATGGTCCATGACCGGATCGCCTCCGGTCGGATGGTCCATGACCGGATCGTTCATGTCGGCAGCGCGAAAATCGGCGCGCCGACGAGCGTGCCCTATGGCTGGGTCGAGTTCTGCCAGCGTTACGCCGGCGAATGCGACACGCCAATTTCCGAACCGCGCGATATCGCGCTGACGCCTCAGGCGATGAGGGAGATCGTGCGGATCAACCGCTGGGTCAACGACAACATCGCATCCGTCACCGATACGAAGCATTGGGGCCTCATCGACCAATGGGACTACCCCTCCGACGGCAAGGGCGATTGCGAGGATTACGTCCTGCTCAAGCGGCGGATGCTGATGGAGGCCGGTTTTCCCGCGCAGGCGCTTCTGGTGACGGTGGTCAAGGCGCGCGACGGCGAAGGCCATGCGGTGCTGACGCTCAAGACCGACCACGGCGATTATACGCTCGACAATCTCGCCGACGACGTGAAAGGCTGGAAACGGACCGGCTACAGGTTCGTCAAGCGCCAGAGCCAACACGACCCCAACACATGGGTCGCGCTCGAAAAGCCGGAGACGGCGCCGGCTTACGTTTCGCGCTGAGAACACGCATCTCCTATGCGTGGCCCGCCTCGTCCGAGAGAAAGACGGGGTCCACGCCCATGGCGCGCAGCGCGCGATCGTATTTGTCGTCGTGCGCGGCGTCGAAGATGAGCGCGGGGTCGGCGGGGCCGGTCAGCCAGCCATTGTGCAAAAGCTCGTTTTCGAGCTGGCCGGGCGCCCAACTGGCGTAGCCGAGCGCAAGCGCCGCCCTGTTCGGCCCCTCGCCTTCGGCGATGGCGCGCAGGATATCGAGGGTCGCGGTCAGGCAGACGCCATTGTCGATCGGCACGGTCGTCTCGCCGGATGAAAAATCATCGCTGTGCAGCACAAAGCCACGCGCAGCCTCCATGGGGCCGCCGCGCAGCACCTGCACGCCTTCCACTTCCGGCGGCAAACGGATCGCGGCCTTCTTGTCGATGACCTGCAATTGCACCAGCAGGTCGGGAAAGGTGACCGAGGTCGACCTTTTGTTGATGACAATGCCCATCGCCCCTTCCTCGGAATGGGCGCACATATAGATGACCGAGCGGGCGAAGCGCTCGTCGGAGATGGAGGGCATGGCGACGAGCCATTGCCCGTCGAGATAGCTTGATTTGCCGGATTTCGGCTTCCGATTTACTTTCGCCATTGTCACAAAATAGTCGCAGCCCCCTGCGGCGCCAAGGCATGCAGCCAAGACATGTGACCAGGACATGTAACCAAGACATGTAACCAAGACGCGCTGCCAAGACGCGCTGCCAAGACGCACAATCTTCGCTCACGGGAAGTTCACTGGCGCCGCCGGCCTTATGCCGTTACAGGGGGGCATGAACATGTTCCGCGCCTCGCGCCGCCGCCTTCTTGCCCTGGCTGGTTTTTTCGTTTTTTATCAAACAATTGCCGCAACAATCGCGCATGCCGGCGCGGGCGTCGACAAGGCGCGCGTCAGCTTCGTTTCCGGCGGCCCCATGGCGGAAGGCGTCTATCAGGCGGCCATCGTCATCGACCTCGATCCCAACACCACGACCTATTGGCGCAATCCGGGAGAAGCAGGTTCGCCGCCGGTTTTCGATTTTTCCGCCTCGGCCAATCTGGAAGGCTCCACGGTCGCCCTGCCCGCCCCCAAACGCATCGTGGAAGCGGGCCTCGACGTGTTCGGCTATCACGACCGCGTCATTTTTCCGGTCACGCTGCGGCCCAGGGACGCCGCCCTTCCCCTGAAAGCCGCGCTGAAAATGGATTATGCGGCCTGCGAAAAAATCTGCGTGCCCATGCATGCCGAGGCGGTTCTGGAATTTTCCCCAAAGGGCGGGCCGGCGGGCGACCCTGCGCTGGTGGCCGCAGCGCGCGCTGCGCTGCCCAAGGCGGTGGCGGCGGAGACAGCGGTCAAGATCACGCCTGTCGCCGGCGCGAAAAGGCCGACCTGGACCGTGACGCCGAAAGCGGCGGGCGTCCTCGATCTCTTCGCCGAGACGACAGAAGGCTATTTCGCCGAAACCAAGCGCGAGGCGAACGGCGCCTTTCGTCTGGTATTGGTGGACGCGCCGGCGCCCAAGGCGCCGATCCTTTTGACCATGACGACGAAGGACGGCGCGGTGGAATTTTCCGCCAGGCTCGACGGCGGCCCCGCAGCGCCCTAATTTGACCCAAGCGGCCGTTGGTCCGCGCGAAATCGATCAGGAGTAAAATATGACGATCAAGGTTGGCGACCGCCTGCCCAAAGCCACGTTCACGGTCATGACGGCCGACGGTCCCGCGCCCAAGACGACGGACGATCTGTTCAAGGGCCGCAAGGTCGTACTGTTCGGCGTACCCGGCGCGTTTACGCCGACATGCCACAAGAACCATCTGCCGGGCTTCATCGAGAACGAAAAGGCGATCAAGGCCAAGGGCGTCGACGACATCGCCGTCGTGGCCACCAACGACGCCTTCGTGATGGGCGCCTGGGCCAAGGACACCAAGGCCGAGGGCAAGATCACCTTTCTGGCGGACGGCAGCGCCGCCTTCGCCAAGGCGACCGGCCTCGACCTGGACCTGACCGAGCGCGGCATGGGCATGCGCAACAAGCGCTTCTCGATGATCGTGGAAGACGGCGTGGTGCGCTCGCTCAACATCGAGGACGGCCCCGGCGCGGAAAAGTCAGGCGCCAAGACGATGCTGGAACAGCTCTGAGGCTCCGGCGTCCTTGACGCCAAGAGGTTCAGAGAGGTTCATGAGCTTTCGGGTTGTCGGCTTTGCGATGCGGCTGGAAATTTATTTCCAGCCGCCGCGCAGAACGCCGCCACACAGAATTCTGTCGATGCGCTTTCCGCGAAACCCTATCGCTGCGTCTTGAACGGCGCCATGCCCGCCCGCGCGAGGGCGTCGGCGCGCTCGTTCATTTCGTCGCCGGCGTGGCCTTTCACCCATTTCCAGTTCACGTCATGGCGTTCGGCCGCATCGTCGAGACGCCGCCAGAGCTCCACGTTCTTGACCGGCTTCTTGTCGGCGGTTTTCCAGCCGCGTTTTTTCCAGTTGTGAATCCAGCCTGTCACGCCATCGCGCACATAGATGGAATCCGTGTGCAGGTCGATCGCGCAGGGGCGCGTGAGGGCTTCGAGCGCCATGATGGCCGCCGTCAGCTCCATGCGATTGTTGGTCGTCAGCGCCTCGCCGCCGGAGAGTTCTTTTTCGACGCCGTTGAAGGTCAGGACGGCGCCCCAGCCGCCGGGTCCGGGATTGCCGGAACAGGCGCCGTCCGTCCAGATCCCGACACGCTTGGGGGCAGGCGCCCGCTTGGGGGCAGGCGCCGTCACGCCTGTCCGCCGTAATCGCGAATGGATCCGGCTTGCGCATGAAAACGCAGCTTGCGGAAATATTCGAGCGGGTCTTTGGGGCGCACGAGCGCGCCGGGCGGCACGTTCAGCCAGTCGACGAGGCGCGTCAGCAGAAAGCGCATGGCCGCGCCGCGCGCGAGCGCGGGAAAGGCTTCGATCTCCTCGGCGCGCAACGGACGGCGGCGACGGTAGTTCTCGATCATCGCCTGCCCCTTGGTGATGTTGAAGGAGGCCTCGGGCTCGAAGCACCAGGCGTTGACGCAGATGGCCAGATCGTAGGCCAGCGCATCGTTGCAGGCGAAATAGAAGTCGATGAGGCCCGACAATTTCTCGCCGAGAAAGAAAACATTGTCGGGAAAGAGATCGGCGTGGATGACGCCTTGCGGCAGGCCGGACGGCCAATTGGCCTCGAGCCAGGCAAGCTCGCTCTCTATGAAACGCGCCATGCCCGGCTGCACGCTGTCGGCGCGCGACGCAGCGCATTCGTAAAGCGGGCGCCAGGCGTCGATCGAGAGCGCATTGGGACGTTTGAGCGCAAAGCCCTCGCCGTCGATATGCAGGAGAGCGCAGGCCTCGCCCAGCGCCGCGCATTGTTTTGCGTTCTGGCGGCGCGGCCACAGACCGTCGAGAAACGAAACGATGGCCGCAGGACGGTCCGCGATCCGGCCAAGCGCGGACCCCGCCCTGTTCTTGACGGGCAGCGGGCAATTGAGGCCGCGTCCCGCCAGATGCTCCATCAGGCCGATGAAAAAAGGCAGGTCGTTTTGGTCGACGCGCTTTTCGTAGAGCGTGAGAATGTAATAGCCGGTCTGCGTATGGAGCAGATAATTGGAGTTTTCCACGCCCTCCGCGATGCCCTTGAGCGAGAGCATGGCGCCGAGATCGTAATCGGCCAGAAAGACCGCAAGGTCTTCGTCTGTTACGTCGGTGTAAACGGCCATCAGGCGGATTCTTGCGCACAAATTCGCGCCTGACAGGGGGCGCCGGCCCGTGTTAGCGAGGAGCGTCCGCCCCGTCAAACGCCGTTCCGCTTTTCATGACCGTCATTTTCCCCTGGCTCTGGGTCGTCTTCACGATCGCCGCTTCGGCCGCGCAGACCGCGCGCAACGCCATGCAACGCGACCTTATCGTCACGCTCGGGACGGCGGGCGCGACTTTCGTGCGCTTTCTTTTCGGCCTGCCGTTCGCACTTCTGTTTCTGGCCGCCGTCTCCGCGGCAAGCGGGACGCTCGCGCCTGCGCCCGGCGCCGCCTCGCTGTTGTGGACGGGCCTTGGCGGGGTGAGCCAGATCGTGGCGACCGGGCTGATGCTGGCGGCCATGCGCGAAAAATCGTTCGTCGTCGCCATCGCCTACACCAAGACGGAGCCGGTGCAGGTCGCCCTGTTCGGCCTCGTCTTTCTCGGCGATCACGTGAGCGCGACAACGGCCGCTGCAATATTGACGGCGACGTCGGGCGTCATGCTGATGTCCTGGCCAAGGAAAGCCGGCGATACGTCC
Organism: Rhodoblastus sp.; assembly: GCA_047971685.1. Lineage (GTDB taxonomy): Bacteria > Pseudomonadota > Alphaproteobacteria > Rhizobiales > Beijerinckiaceae > JAJXWB01. The sequence goes on along the minus strand of JBKDZW010000047.1, from coordinate 17,603 downwards.
CCAGCCGGCGCATCCCCGCTCGATGCGTCTTCGACCGGCGTGCTTCCGGCCGGCTGGAAGCCCGCAGCCTATGGCCTGGTTTCGGCAGCCATGTTCGCCTTCTCGGCCATCGGTTATCGCGCCGGCATCCTTGAACTGGGCGCGCCGAATTTCGTGCTCGGCGCCTCGACCGTTCTGGCGCTGGCGCTGGCCATTCAGAGCGCGCTGATCGTTCTGGGGCTCGCGATTTTCGATCGAGGCCTGTTATCGGCCATTTTTCGCGCCTGGCGGCCCTCGATGCTCGCGGGCTTCATGGGCGCGCTCGCCTCGCAATTCTGGTTTCTCGCCTTCGCCATAGACACGGCCGCCCGCGTGAGGACGCTTGCGCTGATCGAAGTCGTTTTCGCGCAGGTCGTGACGAAGAAAGTCTTTCAACAGCAGACGAGTTTTCGCGAGTTTCTGGGCATGGCGATGATTCTGGCGGGCGTCGTGCTGCTGCTGTGGGGGTGAGCGCCTGCCATTTTTCATCGACCCATCGTATAGAACTCGTCGTTGGGCCTCATGCTCGTAACATTGGCCATGCGGTTCGACAGGCCGAAAAAGGCCGTGATCGCGGCAATGTCCCAGGCGTCTTCTTCCGTGAAGCCGTGCGCGGCGAGCGCGGCGAGATCGGCGTCGCCGACCTTGTTGGCCTCGCTCGACACCTTGACCGCGAAGTCGATCATCGCCTTCTGGCGATCCGTGATATCGGCCTTGCGATAATTGCTGGCGACCTGATCGGCGATGAGGGGATTCTTGGCGCGGATGCGCAGGATCGCGCCATGCGCGACCACGCAATATTGGCACTGGTTGAGGCTGCTTGTCGCCACCACAATCATTTCGCGCTCGGCCTTCGTCAGATTGCCCGGCTTTTCCATCAGCGCATCGTGATAGGCGAAGAAGGCGCGAAACTCGTCGGGACGATGGGCCAGCGCGAGAAAAACGTTCGGGATGAAACCCGACTTTTCCTGCACAGCCAGAATGCGCGTGCGAATGTCTTCGGGCATGGCCGACAATTCGGGGACCGGGAAACGGCTGATGGGCCTGGCTTTGCTCATGGGCTACAGTCTCCGTGATTTGCTGGCGCTTCGCGCTTAATGAAAACTCAGCCGCGATCGCGCAATTCGCGCGGCAACGGGAAAAACGTGTTTTCGCTGCTGACGGTCACCGTCGTGATCGTGACGTCGAAACGCGCGGCGAATGCGTCGATCACTTCGTTGACGAGAACCTCCGGCGCAGACGCGCCTGCGGTGATCGCGATCGAACGCACGTCTTCATAAAGCGACCAGTCGAGATCGCGCGCGCCGTCGACGAGCCGCGCCCTGGCGCAGCCCGAGCGCTCCGCCACTTCGCGCAGGCGCTGCGAATTCGAGGAATTGGGCGAACCGACGACGATGACCGCATCGACGGTCGGGCTGATCTCCTTGATCGCCTCCTGCCGGTTGGTGGTGGCGTAGCAGATGTCCTGCTTGTGCGGCGAGATGATATGGGGAAAGCGCTTCTTCAGCGCGGCGATGATTTCGGAAGTGTCGTCCAGCGAGAGCGTGGTCTGCGTGACATAGGCGAGATTTTTGACGTCCGGGATTTCGAGCGTGGCGATTTCGTCCACGGATTGCACGAGCCGGACCGCGCCTTCGGGCAATTGCCCCATGGTGCCGACGACTTCCGGGTGGCCGGCATGGCCGATAAGCAGCACCTTGCGGCCGCGCTTGTGGTGAATCTCCGCCTCGCGGTGAACCTTGGTCACCAGCGGACAGGTGGCGTCGATGGCGAAGAAATTGCGCGCGGCGGCCTCCGCCGGCACGGAACGCGGCACGCCGTGGGCGGAAAAGATGACCGGCGCGTCCGTATCGGGAATTTCGGCCAGTTCCTCCACGAAAATCGCGCCCTTGGCCTTGAGGCTCTCCACGACATAGCGATTGTGGACGATCTCGTGGCGCACATAGACCGGGGGGCCATAACGGTAGATTGCGCGCTCGACAGCCTCGATGGCGCGCACGACGCCAGCGCAGAAGCCGCGTGGAGCGCACAGCACGATTTTCAGCGCGGTTTTGGCTTCGGCTGCGGGTGCGGTGGTCATGCGAAGGCCAATTCTCCTGCGGCGGCGCTTTCGCCGCCTTTTGTGATGGCGTTCTCGCGGCGGCGCTTTCGCCGCCTTTTGCGAGCCGAAAGCCGCCACTTCTTGCGGCGTTCCGCCGCCTCTTGCCTTACATGGCCGGCTTCGGCGACGGGATCAAGACCGCAGCTTCGGGCAAAGCGCGCGGACCGGGGCTTTGACCGGGGGGCGCCCATGCGCGCGCGCCCGATTGCGCGGGCGCGTCCGGGCGATTATCAAAGCGGCGGACGCCGCCCCCAAAGATGCGGAACGTTCCGGCCGATTGCCAATACGAATGGCGCAAGGGAACCGCATGGCGCGCGATGTAACCGACACGACCCATGTTTCGTCGCGCGACGAACTGGTCGCCTGGATGGAGGCGGGCTGCAAGCCGCCGAGCCAGTTCCGGATCGGGGCCGAACACGAGAAAATTCCGTTCTATGCGGCCGACCGCGCGCCCGTGCCATACGCCGGCCGCAACGGGCTCGAGAATGGCGTCAAGGCCCTGCTCGAAGGTTTGCAGGCGCGCACGGGCTGGGAGCCGATCACGGACGGGGCGGCGCTGATCGGGCTCTACGACGAAAAAGGCGGCGGCGCGATCTCGCTCGAGCCCGGCGGCCAGTTCGAGCTCTCCGGCGCGCCGCTGGAGACGAGTCACCAGGTCGAGACGGAATTCGACCAGCATATTGCCGACGTGAAGGCCGTCGCCGAACCGCTCGGCATCGACTTTCTCGATCTCGGCATGGGCCCGCTGTGGACGAGAGCCCAGACGCCGGTCATGCCCAAGCAGCGCTACGGCGTCATGATGGGCTACATGCCCAAGGTCGGCTCGCGCGGCCTCGACATGATGTTCCGGACCTCGACGGTCCAGGTCAATCTCGACTTCCAGAGCGAGGCCGACATGGTGCGCAAGCTGCGCGTGTCGCTGGCCCTGCAACCCCTGGCCACCGCGCTCTTCGCCAATTCGCCGTTCACGGACGGAGCGCCCAACGGCATGCTGTCCATGCGCTCGGAAATCTGGCGCGACACCGACGCTGCGCGCACGGGCATGACGCCGTTTGCCTTCGAGCCCGGCATGGGCTTCGAGCGCTATGTCGATTATGCGCTCGACACGCCGCTCTATTTCGTCAAGCGCGGCGACCATTATCACGATGTCGCCGGCGCCAGCTTCCGCGATCTGCTCGCGGGAAAACTGACGCAATTGCCCGGCGAGCGCGCGACCATGGCCGATTGGGCCAATCATCTGTCGACGCTGTTTCCCGAGGTGCGCGTCAAGCGCTACATGGAAATGCGCGGCTGCGACGTTGGCCCGCGCGCTCATATTTCCGCCCTGCCGGCGCTGTTCGTGGGCCTGCTCTACGACAACGCGGCGCTCGACGCCGCCGAGACGCTGATATCGGGCTGGAGCGCAGACGAACGCCAGGTCTTGCGCGACACGGTTCCGCGCCTGGGTCTTGCCGCACGGATTGGCGGGCGCACATTGCAGGATATCGCCCGCGATGCGCTGGGGATTGCGGCGGGTGGACTTGCGCGCCGCGCGCGTCCCGACGCTGCGGGGCGGGACGAAACCCGCCATCTCGCCGTTCTGGAAGAAATAGCCGCAAGCGGCCGTGCGCGCGCGACAGACCTTCTCGAACGCTATGCGACCGGCTGGAACGAAAGCGTCCTGCCGGCGTTCGAGGAATGCGTTTTCTAAAAGAAGCTTTTCAGCGCGGGAAGGGAACGCCGCCCAGAACGCTGGTCGGGCCGGGGCCATTGTGCGGGTCCATGCGCAGGCGCGCGCCACCATCGGAGCGCATCGAGGCCGGACGGGGGCCGTCGGCGTTTGCTGCGGCAAATCCCGATCCCTGGCCGACGGCGGCGCCCGAACCCAGACTGGCGGAGCCTTGACCCAGACTGGCGGAGCCTTGACCCAGACTGGCGGAGCCTTGCATCACCTGCGCATCCACGCGCACATGGCGGCCGACGTTCAGGCAGCTATCGGCGCCGCTGATGGTGGCCTTTTCAGCGCTGTAGGACATGCAGCCGCCAGCAAAGGCAGAACCGGTCCCGGCAATGAGGCAGAGAGCAGAGACCGCAGGCGCCGCGATTTTAAGGATTGGCTGACCTGCACGTTTGCTGCCTGAATTTTGCATCATTCCCAAGGCTTTCCGGTCCAAGGTTTTTCGGACCAAGGTTTTCGGGCTAAGGCTTTCCGGCTCCAAACGTTTCGGAGCCGATTCCGACCGATGTCACGAGATATGGGATCGGTATTGAGCGAACTTCGTGGCGAGATCGTGTCCGGAGCGAATTTATCCCGTCCAATCGCCGAAAATGCTCTGGATGAGCGTCATTCCCGCAACAGCCGCCGTGTCTGCGCGCAGAATGCGGGGCCCGAGCGAAAGCCTGACAACGCGAGGCGCTGCGAGCGCCTGCGCGCGTTCTTTCTCGTCGAAACCGCCTTCCGGCCCGATGAGGAGGCCGACCCCCCCGCAGGGCTGCGCCCCTTCGGCGCGGGCGGCGCGCAGCGCTGCGAGGGGATCGGCGATCTCCGCGCCCTCGTCGCAGAAGACCAGCAGCCTTTCGGCCGGCCATTGCGCGATCATCCGCTCGAACGGCGCCTCCGCCTCCACGGCGGGCAGGCGCAACACGCCGCATTGTTCGGCCGCCTCGATGGCGTTGGCGCGCATGCGCTCGAGATTGAGGCGCGAAACCTGCGTGCGGCGCGTGAGCACGGGGCGCAGGCGGCCTGCGCCCATTTCGACGGCTTTCTGCACGACATAATCGAGGCGGGCATGTTTGAGCGGCGCGAAGCAATAGTCGATGTCGGGGCCGCCTTCCTGCGGGCGGGTCTGTTCCTCGACCACGAGCGCCGCCGCGCGCTTGCGCGTCTCGCCGATAGAGGCGCGCCATTCGCCGTCGCGGCCATTGAACAGCAGGATGCGGTCGCCGGGCTTCAGGCGCAGCACGTTGAGAAGATAATTGGCGCGGGCGGCCTCGACCGTCACACACGCGCCCGATGCAAGCGCGTCCTCGACGTAGAGGCGGGTAGCGGCAAAATCGTAGCGCGCCATCACACGCCCTGCCCCGCCGCCAATGCCGTTCCGGCCGGAGCGATGCGCAAAGCCGGGAGAACGACGGCGGCAAACACAGGCAAGGCCGCTTTCATGCGAAATCCCTCAGCAGGAGATGCGTTCGCAGGCGCGCACGTTTTTCACCATGCGCGCGATGGTCTTGCGGCCCGGCCAGCCGCCGACGGCCATGCCGTTCATGGCGAAGGAGGGCGTTGCGTCCATGCCGAGCGCGCGGCCGGTCCGGGTGTGCTGCGTCAATTGTTTGCGAATGTCCTCGGAATCGGCGGCGGTCTCGATTTTCGCCGTATCCAGGCCAAGTTTTCTGGCATGGCCGAGCGCGCCTGGACCGTCGATGGGGCCGCGATGGCCAAGCATGGCGCGGTGCAGGCCATAGGCTTTCCGGTCGCCGTAGAGCGCGAACGCGGCGAGCGCCACTTTGGCCGCCTGCACGCTGCCCAGCGACAGCATGGCGTTCTGGACGAGGCGCAGATTGAATTCGCGGTCCCCGGTCACGAATTTGTCGAGATCGCCCGCCGACTTCCTGCACCAGGAGCAATTGTAATCGAAAAACTCGTAGAGGATCGCATCCGGGCTCGCCGCGCCCGCCTTGATGACGCCAGGCAGGTCGAGGATGATTTCGGAAGGCAGGCGCCAGACGGGAACCGGCTTGCCGTCGTCGCCCTTGAAAACATTCTCCTGCGCAAACGCAAAACCCGGCGCCAGGATTGCCGCCGCCGATGCGGCGCGAACAACGAAAGCCCTGCGATCCATCAAGCCGCCTCCGTGGCCGCGCCCACCAGCTTGCGCGCATCGAGCGCGCTGATCGGATGGCCGAAGGCGTAGCCTTGCGCGAATTCGCATCCCAATTGGTACAATTCGATGGCGTCGGACTCCGTCTCCGCGCCTTCGGCCACGACCTCCATGCCAAGGTCGTGGGCAAGCGTCACGATCGAGCGCAGGATGACCGGGCGCGCGCCGGAGGCATTCTGCTGGACGAAGGACCTGTCGATCTTGATCGTGTCGAAGGGGAAGCGCTGGAGATAGGACAGCGACGAATAGCCCGTGCCGAAATCGTCGAGCGAGAGGCCGGCGCCGAGCGCCTTGATGCGGGTCAGCATCTGCGCGGCATATTCCGGGTTCTCCATGACGAGGCTTTCGGTAAGCTCAAGCTTGAGCGTTCCTCTGATGACATCGGAGCGTGTCAGCGCGTTCTTCACATCCTGCAGGAGATCGTGCCGCAAAAGCTGGCGCGAGGAGACGTTGACGGAGGCAAAGATCGGGGGATCGACGTCGAGCGCCTTCTGCCAGGCGGCAAGCTCGCGCGCCGTGCGTTCGAGAACGAAGACGCCGAGTTCGACAATGACGCCGGTTTCTTCGGCCAGCGGAATAAACACATCCGGCCCGAGGCGGCCAAGGCTTGGATGGTCCCAGCGCAGAAGCGCCTCGAAGCCTGCGACGGTCCGGTCCTCCAGCCTTACGATCGGCTGGAAATAGACCTTGATCTCGCCGCGCGACAGCGCGCGCCGGAGATCGGCCTCGAGCGCAAGGCGGTCGGAACGCTGGCCGCGCATGCCCGGACGGAACACCTCGATGCGATTGCCGCCGACGCGCTTGGCGTGGCGCATGGCGATCTCGGCGTCCTTGAGCATGTCGTCACGCTTGGCGTGCGTTTGCGGATCGTAAAGCGCAATGCCGACCGAGGCCGAAAGGGCGATCTCGCGCTCGGCGAAGGAGACCGGCGTCGACAGCGCCCGGCGCATGGTCTCGGCCAATTGCACGACATGTTCGGGATTGTTTTCCGACAGCAGGATGACCGCGAAAATATCGCCCGACACGCGCGCCAGCGTATCCTGCGGCTGCAACAGGCGGGCCAGACGCCGGGCCGCCGTCAGCAATATGGAATCGCCGACCGAAATGCCGATGGTCTCGTTGATCTGCTTGAAACGGTCGATATCGACGCACAGCACGGTCGGCCTTGCCGCGTCGGCGCGCGCGAAGGAAAGCGCGGCCTCGAGACGGTCGAAGAACAATTCGCGATTGGGCAGGCCCGTCAGATTGTCGTGGACGGCGTCGTGCAGCAGGCGCTCCTGCGCCGTGCGTTCGTCCGTCACGTCGACCAGCGTGCCGACGACACGGATCACTTCGCCGTCGGCGCCGACCACCGGCCTGCACCGCAGACGGTACCAGAGATAATGGCCGTCGGCGGCGCGAAGCCGGAATTCCTCGTTGATTCGACCGCGCCGCTGTTCGAGCAGGGTGTCGAGACAGGCGCGATAGCGGTCGCGCTCGTATGGATGCAGGATTTCGAGCCAGTTGGAGGCGGGGCCTTCGAGATCGCCGCGATTGAGGCCCAGATGAGCCTCCACCTCGGAACTGACGTAGACGTGGTCGGCCGGCACGTCCCAGTCGAAAATCACGTCCGCCGCGCCAGTGATCGCCAGCGCCTTGCGTTCGACGTCCGAGATCGCGCCCTGCGCCAGTCCGCCCGTCGCAAAGGCGTTCTGCATGACCGTGAAACCGATGAGCATGACGATCAGAACCAGGCCGCCGATGAGGGTGGGTCCGACGATATCGTTGGTGAGCGCGCCAGTGACCGCAAAACCCGCAGCGCACACCCAGGCGAGCAGTAGAAACCAGGTCGGGATCAGCATGATCGCGCGCTCGTAGCCATGCGTCGAGAGATAGACGACGAGCAACAGGCCGGCGCCGGCGACGGTGGCGAGCGAAATATGGGCGACGCCGGCGGCTACCGAAGGGTCGTACCAGGCAAGGCCGAGCAGCGCGAGCAGAAAGACCACCCAGAGCGCGACGACGTGAGAGGCGCGCACATGCCAGCGATTGAGATTGAGGTAGGCGAACAGAAAGACGAGCAGCGTCGCCGAGAGAATGGTTTCGGCGGCCGCCCGCCAGAAACGGTCGGAATCCACGCCGACGCCGAAGGCGCGCGCGAAAAAGCCGAAGTCTATGCACACATAGGCGAAGACCGCCCAGGCGAGCGCCGCAGCCGCCGGAAAGATGACCGCGCTCTTGACGACGACGACAATGGTCAGAAACAGCGCCAGCAGACCGGAAATGCCGATGACGATGCCCTTGTAGAGCGTCAGGCTCGTCGTGCGGTCCTTGTAGGCGTCGGGATCCCAGAGATAGAGCTGCGGCAGGTTTGGCGTGCGTAATTCCGCAACATAGGTGACGGTCGTGCCGGGGTCGAGCGTCAGGCGGAAAACGTCGGCGTCATGGCTTTCCTCCTGCTCCGGCGGAAACCCCTGGCTCGCCGTGATCGCGGCGATGCGCACCGCGCCGAGATCGGGCCAGATGACGCCCGAGCCGACGAGACGGAAATGCGGGGCGACCAGCAGGCGCTCGATCTGCTCGTCGGTGTCGTTGGTGAGCGCGAACACGATCCAGGACGGGCGCGCGCCCTCCTGTTTGGCGCGCACCTCGATGCGGCGCACGATGCCATCGGAGCCGGGCGCGGTGGAGACTTGCAGGCGGTCGCCCTGCGAGGAATAGGATTCCACCGCGCGCGTGAGGTCGATCGCCTGCGAATCCAGCGGCACGCGCACGGATTCGATCGCCCGCGCCGGCAGAGAGACCATGGCCGAAGCCAGGGTGGCCAAAGCAAGAACGGCCAAAAACAATCGGACCAAACGCACGAATTCTCTCTCTCGGGGGCGGCCGCGCCAAGGCGCAAAACAGGCTCGGCAGGTGCGCCCTGTTCGTGTCGGAAGTTTGACTGGTAAAGCCTTGCGCTCCTTCGGGCAAGGCAGGCGCGCGATCTATGCGGTGGACAGCGCCGTCCGGCGATGTTCAGCCTGCCGCCTCGGGGCGCGGACGCAGGCGCGGCGGCAGCGGCGGATCGCTTTCGAGCACCGCGAACAGGAGATGGTCCTGCCAGCGGCCGTTGATGCGCAGATAGGAGCGCGCGAGGCCCTCGCGCCTGAAGCCGGCGCTCTCCAGCACGCGGATGGAGGCGATGTTGCCGGGCAGGCAGGCCGCTTCCATCCGATGCAGCCGCAGCGAGGAAAAGCCATAGGCGACCGCCGCCCGCAACGCCCGCGACATATAGCCCTGTCCCGCGAAATCGACGCCCGCCCAATAGCCGACCGTTGCGGCCTGGGCGACGCCGCGTCGGATCTGGCCGATGGTGAGGCCGCCGACCAGCGCCTTGTCGCGCGCGCGGAAAATCAGAAAGGCGAAGGCTTCGTCGCGCGCCATTTCCTCCGCCTGACGCTTGATGCGGCGGCGAAAGGCCATACGGGTCAGGTCGTCTGCCGGCCAAACCGGCTCCCAGGGACTCAGAAAATTGCGGCTGTGCTCGCGCAGGCGCGCCCAGTTCTGGACATCGGCCATTTCGGCGGGGCGCAGATAAACGCCGTCGCCGCGCACAAAAGTGCTGGGATCGTGGATCGGCCCCAGTCGGAACAAGGCCATTGCGTCACCCCGTCCTTAACCGCTCGGCTATGCGATCGGCCGTCAGCCCCCGCCCTGTCGGCCCTACTGTCGCAAGCGTCGGCGCGCTCGAAAGCAACCTGCGGCCGATTGCGCGCATGTCGGCCAGGCTCAACCCGTCTATTTCGCCTATGATTTCGGAACGCGCAAGCACGCGACCGAAGATCGCGGTCTGCCGGGCGATCTGGTTTCCGCGCGCGGGCACGGATTCAAACGTCGCAAGCAGCGAGACCTTGGCCTGCGCCTTGGCGCGGCGCAATTCGGCCTCGCCCAGATCCTCGACCGCAGAGGCCAGGCAATCCATCGCCACGCGGACGAGTTCGCCCGCATCGCGCGGATCGCTCGCCGCCTGAAGGCCGAACAATCCGGTATCGTCGTAGGACCAGTTGAAGGCGTCGATGGAATAGGCAAGCCCGCGCCGTTCGCGCACTTCCTGAAAGAGCCGCGAGGACATGCCGCCGCCGAGCGCGCCGCAAAAGACGTGCGCGGCGCAATTGTCGGGGTCGCGGTGGCCCACGCCCTCGAAGGCGATGACGATATTGGCCTGCTCCGCGCCATGGCGCGATTTCGCTTCGCCGCCGCGATAAAGCGCGGGCTCGGGCGCTGGCGGGGCGACCTGGGCAAGACCTGCGAACAGACGTTCCGCGCAGGCGACGATTTCTGCATGTTCGACCGCGCCGGCGGCCGAAACGATGAGGGAATTGGCGCCGTAGAAACGGTCGAGATAGGCGCGGATGGCGCGCGCGTCGAGGGCCCCGACCGTGCGTTTCGTGCCGAGAATCGGGCGGCCCAGCGGCTGATCGGGAAAGGCCGCCTTGTCCATCAATTCCATCACGAGATCGTCCGGGTCGTCGGCGACCGCTGCAATCTCCTGTAAAATCACATTTTTCTCGCGTTCGAGTTCGTGCGGATCGAACAGCGATTCGGTGAGAATGTCGGCGAAGATGTCGAGCGCGCACGAGACTTCGCCGGGCAAAAGCCGGGCAAGATAGGCAGTATGTTCGCTCGCGGTCTCGGCGTTGAGATCGCCGCCCGCCTCCTCGATTTCTGCGGCGATGGCGCGCGCATCGCGCCGCTTCGTGCCCTTGAACGCCATGTGCTCGATGAGGTGCGACAGACCATGCTCGGCCGCGCTCTCGTTGCGCGAGCCGACCGCGACATGCACCGCGACCGCCGCCGTTTCCGCGCCTTCCATGCGCTCCGTGACGATGCGCAGGCCGGAGGCGAGCGTCGTCGTCTCCACCCGTCCGGCTTCGTTTTCGCCTGCGGGCGTGCGCCCGCTGGCGCCAGCGCGCGCGGTCATGCCGCCGTTGTCGCGCGCGCGCGGGCGCGGATGAAGCTTTCGACGGCGCCGATATCGTTGCCCACGACATCGAAACGTTCTTTGCGCTCCATGATGCCGGCAAGATGGTCCGGCAAGGCCGGGCGCACGCCGGTCGCCGCCGCAATCGCGTCCGGGAATTTCGCGGGATGGGCCGTGCCCGCGACGATGACAGGCGTATGCGCATGCCTTGCCAGCGCGCGAAACCCGGCGGCGACGCCGACCGCGCTGTGGGGGTCGAGAATATAGCCGCTGTTCCTGTAGACGCGGGCGATCTCGGCTTTCGTTTCGGCCTCGCTCACCCTCGAGGCGTCGAAATCGGCGCGGATGGCCGCCAGCGGGCCGGCGTCGATTTCAAAGCCGCGCGACTGGTCGAGGCGGGCCATGAGATTGCGCACCGCGCCGGCGTCGCGCCCGCAGGCGTCGAACAGCAGGCGCTCGAAGTTCGAGGAAATCTGGATGTCCATGGACGGCGATTGCGTCGGCGTGACGCCGCGCAATTCGTAGCGTCCCGTTTCCAGCGTGCGCGCCAGAATATCGTTCTCGTTGGTGGCGATGACCAGGCGCTCGATCGGCAGGCCCATTTTTTTGGCGATATAGCCTGCAAGAATATCGCCGAAATTGCCCGTGGGCACGGCAAACGACACGGGCCGGAACGGCGCGCCGAGCGCGACCGCGCTGGTGAAATAATAGACGATCTGTGCGACCACACGCGCCCAGTTGATGGAATTGACGCCAGTCAGTCCGACATCGTCGCGGAATTTCCGATCCCGGAACAGGCCCTTCAGAATGGTTTGCGCGTCGTCGAACGCGCCTTCGAGCGCGATAACGTGAATGTTGGCGTCCGCCACCGTCGTCATTTGCCGGCGCTGTACGTCCGACACGCGGCCGTGCGGGTAAAGGATGAAAACGTCGACCTGATCGAGCCCGCGAAAAGCCTCGATCGCGGCGGCGCCCGTGTCGCCCGATGTGGCGCCGACCACCGTCGCGCGCTTGCCGTGCGCTTTCAGCGCGTGGTTCATCAGGCGCCCGAGCAATTGCATCGCCACGTCCTTGAAGGCGAGCGTGGGGCCGTGGAACAATTCGAGCAGAAAGAGATTGTCGTGAAGCTGCGTCAGCGGGGCGACGGCGGGATGGCGGAACGTCTTGTAGGCGTCCGCGATCATGCCCGAGAGGTCTTCACGCGCAATGGCGTCGCCGACAAAGGGCGCGATGATGGTTTCGGCGGCCTTCGCATAGCTGCGCCCCGCAAGTCCCGCGATGGTCGAGGCGTGTAGCTGCGGATATGCCTCCGGCAGATAGAGCCCGCCGTCGCTGGCAAGGCCGGCAAGCGCGGTCTGCGTGAAATTCAGCGCCGGCGCTTCGCCGCGGGTGGAAATGTAGCGCACGTTTCTGGTCCCGGTTCGATTGAGGCGGGGTTTAGCATGGAATTGCGACCCGACAGCGCCGCCGATCCGAAATTTATCGCCCGCGCAATCTGCGCCGGCATGGCTAAGGCCGCAGCGGGCGGCGGCGCGCCGATCATCTCACGATTTGCTCTCCGAGGCGCCCTCCCCTGCGCCGCCCCGCCGCCCCCACGCCCACACCCCGAACACGCCGGCCAATGTGGCGGCCAGTCCGAACCAGGTCCAGGCGTAGGACAGATGATTGTTGGGAATATTGAGTTCGGTGGCGCCGCCGTGCGGCCAACCCCTGGCCTTCGGGTCGGCGTCGAGGTCGAGCGTGAAGGGGCTTGCGTTTTCGAGCTTCAGCGCCGCCGCCATGCCGGCGGGATCGCGCGTGTACCACAGATTTTTGGCGGGCTCGTCGGCAGGCGTGAAGGGATTGCGCCCCTCGGGCGGGCGCATGAGGCCGGCGATCCTGGTCTCGCCTGCCGGCGGCGGCCTGCGCATTTCCGGCTTGTCGCGCCATGCGAGCGGGGCAAAACCGCGATTGACCAGAATGGTTCCGCCGCCCGCAAGCGCGAAAGGCGCGAGAACCTGATAGCCTGGCCCCGCCGCGCGATCGGCCGGCCCGGGCGCGGACGAGCGGAAGATCAGGATTTCGCCGGGCAGATAGGCGCCTTGCGCGAAAACGTGGCGGTAGTCGTAATCGTCAGGCGCGAGCGCCGCCCATTTTTCGCGCGCCGGCAGGGGTTCGGGCGTCTGATGGATGCGCGCGTCGATGGCTGCGATCACGCCGTTCTTCCAGGCCAGGCGCTGCAATTGCCAGACGCCGAGCCCGACCAGGAGCGCAAAGACGATCGCCGACGCGATCGCTGCGCCGACAACGCTTTTTCGTCCGCCGGAAACCCTCGTCACGTCAATTGTCCAGCCGCCCCTGCTCGGCCTTGTTGGCGTATTGCAGGGAAACGAGCACGCCCTTGAGCGGCCGCAGCATGCCCAGGCACACGATGAGAGTGAGCGGCAGAAAGACGATTGCGTAGACCCACATCGGCGGTTCGTAGGTCACTTCGAGCCACAAGGCCGCGCCGACGATGATGAAGCCGGCGATCAGCATGACGAAAATCGCAGGACCGTCGCCGGCGTCGGCGAATTTGAGATCGAGACCGCAATTGTCGCATTTGTCGGCAATCGTGATGAAGCCCTTGAACATCCTGCCCTCGCCGCAGCGCGGACAGCGCCCGCCGAACCCCGTCGAATAAGGCGAAAGCGGAGGATATTGATCGTAGGCCATGGCGGGTGTCCCGAATGCCGGAGATAATGGCGCAAAAGCAAAGGGGCGGCCGAAGCCGCCCCCCGGCGTTGCGTGTGTCAGGCGTCAGTGGCCATGCGCGATCTGCGCGCCCCACGAGCCCCAGACGTAGATGCAGACGAACAGAAACAGCCACACCACGTCGACGAAATGCCAGTACCAGGCGGCAAACTCAAAGCCGAGATGCTGCTTGGGCGTGAACTGGCCCTTCATCGCGCGGAACAGGCAGACGATCAGAAAGATCGTGCCAATGATGACGTGGAAGCCGTGGAAGCCCGTCGCCATGAAGAAGGTCGAGCCGTAGATCGAATTTTTGAACCCGAACGGGGCGTGAATATATTCGTAGCCCTGCACGCAGGAGAAGATCAGGCCGAGCACGATGGTCGCAAGCAGGCCCTTCTTCAGTCCCTCGCGGTCGCCCTGCAACAGCGCATGATGGGCCCAGGTGACCGTGGTGCCCGAGGTCAGCAGCAGAAGCGTGTTGAGCAGCGGCAGGTGCCAGGGGTCGATCACCTCGATGCCCTTGGGCGGCCAGTGCCCGCCCGTGAATTCGACGCGCGAATATTGAATCGCCTCGTTGGTGAAGAGGCTGGCGTCGAAAAAGGCCCAGAACCAGGCAACGAAGAACATGACCTCCGAAGAGATGAAGAGGATCATGCCGTAGCGATGCGAAATCTGCACCACGCGGGTGTGGTCGCCGTGCTCGGCCTCGTTCACGACATCCGCCCACCAGGAGAACATGACGTAGAGAACGCCGATCAGACCCGCGCCGAAAACGTAGGGGCCCATGTGCAGGCCGAACATCTTGAGGTTCTTCATCCAGAAGATGGCGCCGACCGCAAGCACGAACGCCGAGAGCGAGCCGATGAGCGGCCACGGACTCGGATTGACGAGATGATAATCGTGATTGGGCTTCGCGTGACCGTCAGCCATTTTCCTTCCCCTTCCGGCCACCCGGCCGCATGCGACTTCTCAAGTCAGATTCTGGATTTGGGCGCCGTCTGCTCGGCGGAGCGGGCGGGCTGCTTCGATTCAAAGAACGTATAGGACAAAGTGAGCTGCTCGACATCCTTCATCGCCTCGTCCTTTTCCAGCGCCGGATCGAGGAAGAAGACGACGGGCCATTCGGCCGTTTCCTTCGGACCCAGCGTCTGCTCGGAAAAACAGAAGCAGCTCAGCTTGTCGAAATAGGAACCCGCTTGATCGGGGGTGACGTTATAGGCGGCGGTCGCCGAGATCGTCCGGTCCGTCAGATTGGTGACGCGGTAGAAGACCGTCTTGGTCTCTCCCGTGCGCAGAACGATCTGCTTGGTCTCGGGCTCGAAACGCCAGGGCAGTCCGCCTCCGACATTGGAATCGAAGCGCACCGTCAAAGTGCGCTCGCCCGGCGTCGCCGGCGCGACATAGGCGCGCTGCGTCGTGCCGCCGTAGCCCGTCACCGCGCAGAACATGCGGTAGAGCGGCACGGCGGCGAAGCTGAGGCCGAGCATCGCACTGGCGGCGCCGACCGCGACAAAGGCCGAGAGCCGGCGGTTTCGCACGCTTCTCGCGTCGATCGCCTTCGGCGCGCCGGCAATTCCTTCCTGCCCTTTTTGTCCTTCTTGCACTTTTGGCGCTTCTTGCACTTTTGGCGCTTCTTGCGGGTTCTGCGGATTCTGTGCGCTCATCAGCCGCCCGCCTTGAGAATGGAGGAACCGAGTTTGGCGATGGTGACCGCATAGAACAGCGCACAGAGCAGCGCGACCGCAACGCCGATGGCGATATTGCGCTGGCGGCGCGCCCTCGACTGAGCGGGCGTCAGCGTCACGCCGTCCGTATCGCGATCTGCGTCACGCACGGAGGATTGCCGGTCGAGCGCGCTCATGAGACCAGACCCAGCGGGCGCAAAATCCCGTGCTCGGCGACGATGACGGCAAACAGCACGAACAGGTGCAAAATCGAATAGGCGAATAGCTGCTTGGCGGCCTTGTCCTTGTTCCTGCCCTCGTTATCGTTCCTGCCCTCGTTATCGTCGCCGCCCTCGCCATCGCGCCAGACGCGGACGGCAAGCGCAAGCATGACGAGGCTCGACACCAGCGCGATCACGCCATAGGCGCGGCCCTCGAAGCCGAGAAACCACGGCGACAGGCACACGGGCACGAGGAGAACCGAATACAGGAATATCTCGAGCCGGGTGCGGCGCGCGCCCTTCACATTGGGCATCATCGGCACGCCGGCGCGACCGTAATCGGAGCGCTTGAACAGGGCGAGCGACCAAAAATGCGGCGGCGTCCAAAAGAAGATGATGGAAAAGAGCGCAACGCTCTCGATGCTGACGGAGCCGGTGACCGCCGCCCAGCCGATCATCGGCGGGAAGGCGCCGGCCGCGCCGCCGATCACGATGTTCTGCGGCGTCCAGCGCTTCAGCCACATGGTGTAGACGACCGCGTAGAAGAAAATGGTGAAGGCGAGCAGGCCAGCCGCCAGCCAATTGGCGACGACGCCAAGCGTGAAAACAGCAAAAACCGAGAGCGTGAGCCCAAAGGCCAGCGCCTCGCGCGGGGCGATGCGGCCGGCGGGAATGGGCCGCGATTGCGTGCGCGACATGATCGCGTCGATGTCGCGGTCGTACCACATATTGAGCGCGCCAGATGCGCCCGCGCCCACGGAAATCGCCAGAAGCGCGGCAAAACCGACCACGGGATGGACATGGCCGGGCGCTGCGAGCAATCCCGCAAGCGCGGTGAAGACGACCAGCGACATGACGCGCGGCTTGAGCAGCGCGACATAATCGGCCGGCGCTCCGCCGGCCAGTTCAGCCGCGCCCAACCCGGCTTCCTGCCGCTGCGCTATCGCCGTTACGTCGCTCATATCGCGTACTTCGTCTTGACCTGAACCCGTGCGGGCGCGCGCGGCGGAAGGCCGGTCGCGCGCGCCATATCGCTCTGAGGGGTCGCCGCCGGCAAGGCGCGGCAGCGTATTGTACTGGTGGCAAGGCGGCGGCGAAGACAGCGTCCACTCCAGCGTGGTCGCGCCACCGCCCCAGGGATTGTCGCCGGCAGCCCGCTTCTTGGCGAAGGCGTCGAGAACGACCCAGAAGAAGCACAGGATGCTGACGCCGGCGATGTAGGTGCCGTAGGACGACAGATGGTTCCACTGGGCATAAGCGTCGGGATAGTCGATGTAACGACGCGGCATGCCCGACATGCCCAGGAAGTGCTGCGGGAAGAACGTCAGGTTGACGCCGGCAAACAGCAGCCAGAAATGCAGCTTGGCGAGCGTCTCGTTGTACATGTAGCCCGAAATTTTCGGGAACCAGTAGTAGAAGCCCGCAAACACGCCGAACACCGCGCCAAGCGACATGGTGTAGTGGAAATGCGCGACGACGTAATAGGTCTCGTGCAGCGCGCGGTCGATGCCGGCGTTGGCGAGCACGACGCCCGTCACGCCGCCGAGCGTGAACACGAAGATGAAGCCGATCGCCCAGACCATGGGCGCGCGGAACGAGATCGACCCGCCCCACATCGTCGCGATCCAGGAGAATATCTTCACGCCCGTCGGCACCGCGATCACCATGGTGGCGAACACGAAATAGCGCTGCGTGTTGAGCGACAGGCCGACCGTGTACATGTGGTGCGCCCACACGATGAAGCCGACGAAGCCGATGGCGACCATCGCATAGGCCATGCCGAGATAGCCGAAGATCGGCTTCCTGGAGAAGGTCGAGACGATGTGGCTGATGAGGCCGAAGGCCGGCAGGATCAGGATGTAGACTTCCGGGTGGCCGAAGAACCAGAACAGATGCTGGAACAGGAGCGGATCGCCGCCGGCGGCCGGATCGAAGAAGGCCGTGCCGAAATTGCGGTCGGTCAGCAGCATGGTGATGGCGCCGGCCAGAACCGGCAGCGACAGCACCAGCAGGAAGGCGGTGACCAGCACCGACCAGGCAAACAGCGGCATCTTGTGCAGCGTCATGCCCGGAGCGCGCATGTTG